>CAYVDU010000117.1:0-5080 GCA_964450765.1 uncultured bacterium
AATAGGTGCCTTTCAACTGTCTTCGGTATATTCCAAACCTATCGTTCCGATGAAAAACTTTGCCCTGCTGAGATATTCTGAGAATGCAACA
The DNA here is from genome assembly GCA_964450765.1 of uncultured bacterium. GTDB lineage: Bacteria > Chlamydiota > Chlamydiia > Chlamydiales > SM23-39 > DAIDHZ01. Next base: position 92 of record CAYVDU010000117.1, read on the forward strand.
AAGCATAACTCTCTGCAGAAAAATTAAATAAAAAAACAAAAAATGGCTTAAAAATTGCAGAAAAAGTAATAATAATAAAAAACCACTCCATTGCCATATAAAGCGTGTTTTCTGAAACTAAAAAACGACTCTCCGTCAACGATGCAGAAGCCCATAAAATCCCACCCACAAAAAATAAGGGAATCAGAGATAAGATCAAAAGAACAATAGCACTAAAAAAACGAAGTCTTAAAGACTCAAAAATCCGTTTTGCTAAAGAGCCTCTTCGAATCAGTTCAAGTGTAGCCGCAGGGGCTACAAAAAAAAGAAGAGCTAAATTCACAAAACAAAGAATAAAAGATCCAAAAATCAGCAAAAAAGGACCAAACGATAAAACAACACTAAAAAAATGACCGATTCCAGGGATCTCTTTCATTAAGAAAAAGAACCCTAAAACAATCCAAAAAAGCAAGTAAACAAGCACAGAGGGAACTGCCAAATACGCAATTCCAATCATTAAGTCCAAAGAACTACTCAAAAGACGCTTCAACGTCAAGGTTACATGCTTTGCTTCCGTATAATAAATCCTCGACAGAACGACTCCCAAGCCCAATAACAATCCAGAAGATAAAAAAATCGGTAAAAAACTTAAGGCTAAAGAAATCCAATCAGAAGCGTTTAACGCTATAGATCGGCAAAAGACCGTCAAAATTCCACATAAAATCAAAACAGGAAACGTCAAAAGAAGACGTCTTCTAGAAAATGCAAGGACAAACGCCCTCTGAAACGCTTTTTCAATATCAGTCCATTCCATGGACGATAATCATACGCTAATTCTTAAGAAGATAAAAGGAATTTTTCCAATTAACCGAACATTCCTATAAAAGCTTCGAAGGACCGGAAAGCCAACGTTGCAACATTCGTCGTCACTTTTATCGCATCACCCAAAGAGTCCAGCACAAGAGTTCCCCCTACGACTAAATTCAGAGGAGCTATAATATCTCCCTGACTCGTCTTGATAGTAGGCACAATAAGAGAAGTCATCCCACGTTCTTCAAAAAACGAAGGTAATGCCGAAACTCGAACGTAGGAAAATTGCCTTCTGACTATATCTTCAATGCCTTTGTTACCACCTAGTAGGAAATGAACAAGATAACCCTTCATAAAACACTTCGTCCCAACAACTAACGTTTCCGAAATAATCGACTCTGTTGTCCTTGGCGGCTGAACTGAATTTGCCATAAAAAACCCCACTACTATTAATAATGAAAGCAATTATAACATCAAATTATGTTACACTCAATATATAAACATAATTATGTTATTATAAAAATTGTTTATCAGCACCACAATTACAGAAGAAAAAGGCCATGAAATTAAAAAAGAAAAATGACAAAAAACGAAAATATAGTGGATTCAATAATAAATTACATGCCTTGGCGCAGCAAGAACATGTAATTTATTATTGAATCCACTATATGTTATACCGAGGAAAGCCGATTCCTCTCCTTTATTCGGCATAACCAGCTAAACCAATACCCCTGTCAGAGATTGGAAGCACCGATACGCTAACGTTGCGACATTAACAGCCACTTTTGTCACTTCCCCTAAAGCACCCAATGTACATAATGAGCCGAGACCCAAAGAACATGGAGCAATGACTCCCTGACTTGTCCTAATAGTGGGAACTGTCAAAGACACTGCCACATGTTCTTCTATAAATGGGGGAAATAATAAAGCGCTGGTAGATACGAACCTCCCCTTGACTATATCCTCAATGCCTTCCTTAGAACCTAAACAAAGATAAGCAATACCGCCATAAAGAGCACATCCTACTGATGCACGAATCGTTTCTTGAATCAGTTGCTCCGTTGGCTTTAGTTGAACTGTATACATCATAAAATTTCCTTATACTCGATTATACCACTTACGATCATTGATTTTTGACAGCTTTGACGCGCTGCAATTCACTGTTATTTTTCATTATGTATTCGATCTAAACAGATCGCTGGCCCGAATGAGCGCATCCGTAATACCAACCTCTCCGGCCGCATGTCCTGCATTGGGAATAACCTCAAATCGAGCTTCCGGCCAAGCCTTGTGTAAATCCCAAGCCGATTCAAATGGACAAACCATATCATAACGTCCTTGAATGATCACCGCCGGAATATGCCGAATCCTCTCCGCATGTTCAATCAACCAATTATCCGTTTTAAAAAAACAGCGATGAATAAAATAATGACACTCCAAACGAGCTAAAGCATCGGCTCGAAAATCTGATGTAAACTCTTCAAAAAGGATAGGATCAAAAAGAAGTTTTAAATTCACAGCCTCCCAACGCGCCCAAGCTCCGGCGGCCCTCTTTCGAATCGTTACATCTTCCGCTGTTAATCTCTTGTAATACGCCTGAATCAAATCGTTTCTTTCTTGAATAGGAATCAACTCTATGTATTTTTCCCACTCATCCGTAAAAATATGATGCGCTCCTTCTTGATAAAACCAACGAAGCTCCTTTGATCTTCCCAAGAAAATCCCACGCAAAATCAGAGCTTTCACTCTCTCAGGATGACTTTCAGCATACGCAAGCGCTAAAGTACTTCCCCACGACCCCCCAAAAACAACCCATTGTTCAATCTTTAAAAAAAGACGCAATACTTCTAAATCAGAAACAAGATGCCATGTGGTATTGTCTTGAAGACTCGCATGAGGAGTGCTTTTTCCAGCCCCTCTTTGATCCATTAAAATGATCCGATACGCTGCTGGATCAAAATAACTTCTATGGCCTGCATCCGTTCCGGACCCGGGACCTCCATGTAAGAAAATCACGGGGTTTCCGTTAGGATTGCCGCTTTCTTCAAAATAAAGACGATGCCCCGAACCCACATCCAAATACCCGGTTCTATAGGGTTCTATTGGCGGATACCTTGTCCTCATGTCCACTTCCCCAAAAAATCATTCTGATAAAATCGATTCCCGAAATTTACGCATCAACTCTACCATAAAATAAAGATTATGCACAGTAGCAAGACTATATGCCGTCATTTCATTTGCCTTAAACAAATGATGGATGTAGGCCAATGTAAAATGTTTACATGTCCAACAAGCGCAATCATGTTCAATCGGACCAAAATGATTCGCCATTTCTTTTCGAAGAATTTTCAATCCTCCGTCTTGCGTAAGTAGCAAACCATGACGCGCGGCTCTTGTTGGATAAGAACTATCAAATGTATCAATTCCCAATGGAATACAAAGACGCAAAGATTCTAAATCGCCAATCCCTAGTAGATGATTTGGTTTTTCTTCAGGCATTCTAGGCAAAAGCTGTTTTAACATTTCTTGCATTTCTACTTTCGTCTTCCCTAAAGATCCTCCAATAGCAAAACCATCAAATGGTAAAGAGCTTAAAAAATCACAACTCTCTTTTCTAAATTCAGGATCTAATCCCCCATGAATCACTGCGTACATTGCCTGATTTTGAGGGTTTTTTAAATGCTCATCTAAAGAACGTTTTTCCCAGCGATGCGTCCTTTCTAAGGAAGCTTTCAATTTTTCATAGCTGATATGGTAAGGAGGCAGCTCATCAAATGGAATAATAATATCGGCTCCCAAATCTTTTTGCGCTTGGATCGAAGATTCAGGAGTCAACAAAACCAATTTCCCATCTCGATACGAACGAAATAAGACACCCTCTTCATTAATTTTTAACACATGACCATCATGTTTCTTTGCCCCGGAACTTTTCAATTCGCTGGCCACAGAACCATATGCCAAAGAAAAAACCTGAAAACCTCCTGAATCAGTGATGATTGGCATCTGCCTATGAATAAATCGATGAAGCCCTCCTGCTCTACGCACAACCTCCGTTCCCGGCTGCAAAAGCAAATGATACGTATTGCAGAACATGAGTTGCAAGCCGATGGAATCAACCATGTGATTGTCGAGAGCTTTTAAAGTTCCATTTGTACCTACAGCCACAAAATTCGGCGTATCAATAACTCCATGGGGTGTATGAATCCTTCCAACACGCGCTCTTGATTTTTTCGAGCGATGCAAAATTTCAAACTTGAACATGTTTTACAACCTTTCGAGAAAAGGCAGTCAGAGGACTCCCTAAACCAATAATCACGCATTTCACAAAGAAACTCACAATCATCACGTCCAAAACAGAAATCACAATGCCGTAAAGACCCAAAAAACTAAAAAGCACAGTATCAATTCCTTGAGTGATCACTAAAGACATCCCAATGCGAAGAGGTAAATATTTTTGCTTCAACAAAGACTTAAACCACCCAAAAAGAGAGACATCCAAAAATTGCACAAAAGCATAAACAGAGATCGATGCTAAAACAATCCTCAAGGAATGAGAAAAAATCAAAGAAAACGCTTCATGAGTCCGATCAGAAAAAAGAGGCATATACGCAAGGTGAACATAAGACATCGCCATAAAGAAAAACATAGATCCAAATGAAATCCATATCGACCGCCTTGCCTCAGCTCTTCCATAATATTCTTGAATCAAATTAGAACCAAGAATAGCCCCCACTGCAAAAACATCGCTGCACGTCACAAAACAACCAAAAAGACGCATCTGTTTGACAACAAATAAATTGGCGCAAATCACCTGCAAAGCAACAAAAACAAAAAGAGCCTCTTTACCTAGACGGAGTGCAAAAAGAGCAGAGCCAACAACTAGAAAAATATGTAAGAAAAAAATAGACTCATTCATAGACGCCGAGAAAGTATAACCCTCTCGATGTAAAACGTCAAAGACGCAGTATAACACCTATCTCCTCTTCAAAAAACCACATTGCAAAAACAAATCAAATTAAATTTAATATTTTCCTTGAGAGATCCTTAAATCTTCTTGTCCTAAGCCGATTCTTTTTGATATCATAGATCTCCTAGGTAAAGCTTTTTGAGGTTTTGTGAATTTTTTGCTTGTCTTATTCATGTACGCAGCATGGTCAAGTATTTTTTCTCTTGCCAAAATTGCACTAGAACATGCCCCGC
>CAYVDU010000118.1:0-5054 GCA_964450765.1 uncultured bacterium
AACCCCATTTGAACACGTTTTCAGCAGCAGGTTTGCATGTGCTGTTTCAGCAAACAGGCATTTTAGAGATAACTCCTGGTAGCAGAGGCCAATCTTTTGTTCAGGCTTTAAAAACTGGCAGGTTTCCCAAAGAGGAGTTAGAAAAATTCGTTGCGGGAGAACGTTCACTAGTTAACGAATTCTTCGATGACTCAGAAATGTCTCTTGAAGGCCAAGAAGAGAAGTCTCCTGATGACCCTCTTATTTCTGAAGATAAATTGTCTATAGAGGAAACCCTTGTTCAGGGAGACCTTCCGAGCATAGATACCCAAGGGATTTTGGCAACTTTAGATAGCAAACTCTTCTCTACTCTGGATAAGGAAGCCATCGATTTCTTTATCAAAGAGGCTGCGGCAAGGATTTGGCAACAAGCATTCTTAGATGAGGCCAAGGCGGTCGAGCAACTAGAGCTGTATGGCGATAAGGGAACGTACTCTCAAGAAGTCAAACGTCTATTTCTTCATGATTATCATGGTGCTAAAAGCCTTCAAATTCCATCTGGGTACTGTTTTCCTCATCAACCCCTCTTAATGCAGCTCTATACAGCTTATTTGATCAAAACTCGCAAAAGACTTGGTAATTGGTCAGGAACTGGTGCGGGAAAAACTCTTTCTGCAATTTTAGCAAGCAGAGTGATTCATGCTGGATTAACTGTCATTTGCTGTCCCAACAATGTTATAGGCAACTGGAAGCGCAATATTTTAGAAATCTATCCCGAAAGCTCTGTATTTATCAAGGACATCGATGTTAAAAAAGATGCGTCTAAAAAACCTAAATATTTGATTTTGAATTATGAGTTCTTTCAGCAACCAAAAGCAGAACAACAGCTCAAGGCTCTGGTAGACAGTAACATCATCGATTTTATCATCATTGATGAGATTCATTACTCAAAGCAAAGAGAGGCTGAGAAAATTTCTCTTAGAAAGGCAACAATATCTGCTTTTCTATCTGAAGCCTCAGCTCAAAACGAAAACCTGCATGTTTTAGGGATGTCTGCCACTCCTGTAATTAACAACCTGTTTGAGGGAAAGACCCTAATTGAGATGGTGACTGGTGTTCATCACGACGAATTGAATACAAAATCCACGGTTCCTAATTGCATAGCCCATTACCAAAAATTCGTCTCTCATGGCATTCGATGGGTGCCTCAATATGACTATTGCTTAAATCTTCATACAGAACGCATTGATTGTAGCGAGTATCTTTCGAAGATTAAGCATCAAAGCGCCTATGGATCAATGGTCGATTTAGAAGCCGTTCTAACCAAGGCAAAACTTCCCTTTATTTTGGATTCTTTAAGGCCGAAAACAATCGTATACACGCACTACCTGAAGGACATTCTTCCTGTTTTGCAGGAGGCTATCGAAAATAAGGGATGGCGTGTAGCTGTATTCACTGGAGAAAATAAAGATGGGTTGGATGCATTCATTGATGGGAATGCAGATGTTTTGATTGCCTCAAGCTGTGTAGGAACAGGTGTAGATAGGCTTCAACACGTTTGCAATAGGATTATCGTAAGCTCATTGCCTTGGACTCATGCGGAGTTTGAGCAGCTTAAGGGAAGGATTTACAGGCAGGGACAAATAAAAGATCATGTCGATGTACTTGTTCCTCTAACTTATGCGGATGTTAATGGAGAAGAGTGGTCTTGGTGCAATTCTAGATGGAAGCGTATTCAATTCAAGAAATCTGTGTCCGATGCTGCCGTAGATGGAGTGATTCCAGAAGGGCATCTTCGTACTCCTGCACAGGCTTACAAAGATACTATGCTTTGGCTAGAACGCCTTGATCGAGGCGAGATTTATGAAATAGAGAGACGTAAGATTTCAATACCCCTTATCGGAGAGGTAAAACCTAATGTTCAAAGAAGAATGGGTGATCTCTCTCAAATGAATTCTCGGATAAACTATGCTTCAAGTATCCAGACGCATAAGCGCTTTTTAGATCATCCTGAAGAATGGAAATGTTATCACTCGGTCTATCGCGAAGACAGAAAGAGCTGGCCCGTTGTTCCCTATGAAGAAGCTATCAAATGGTTTAAGGCAAGACCTCACATGGTAATTGCGGACTTTGGATGTGGAGAGGCGCTTTTAGCTGCTGACATTGAAAACAAGGTCTTTTCTTTCGATCATGTGGCCATCCATGAAAATGTCACCGCGTGCGATATGTGTCATACCTCTTTAGATAACGATTGCCTAGATGCAGCGGTCTTTTCTTTGTCCCTGATGGGATCAAACTTTATCGATTATCTAAAGGAAGCGCACCGCTGCTTAAAGTTGGATGGATATTTGTGGATTGCAGAGCCTACCTCCCGCATTCAGAATATCGAGCTATTTCGAGACTTCTTGTTTCGATTGGGTTTTGATGTCAGCCGTGTTGATGAGAAATGGAAATTCACGTTTATCAAAGCCATCAAATCGGAAAGGGATATCAATTTGAAATCTTTGGATTCCTTTGATAGTCAATTGGTTTTAAGGTAGGGTAATACCTTATGATTTTTTGCCTTTCTGCATTTTAGGCAAGATAGGATTCAATGTAAAAAGAGATTTTTATGACAGGAAAAGTAGATACTAGCATTCAGGAAAAAGAGAAGGTAAAACAAGTTTCCGTGTCTTACTTAAAGTGGTTTTTAGGCGCTGCTCTATTAGCTATTTTAGGAACTATCGGAGCGTGCTTTTTAAATGCTTTTCATCCTCTCTCGGGGTTGCAGATTAGAATTTTCCAAATTTTTAGCCTAGTGTTAGAAGCCGCTTCTTTGGGACAATGTGGGTATAGTATTCAAACTTGGGGTGGAGTTTCTCCTGCTGAGAAATTAAATCAAAAATTATTTACCCTATTTTCCTCAGTAGGCTTCTTTTTGATAATATTTTCTTTTCAACTCGAGAGTTTGCAAAGCGTTTAATTGGCTATTTTGTCCCCTTGCTAAAGGAAGGCTATTTAGTTTTTGCGATAGTCCAACCCAGTCAAAAGTTCGAAGTCTTCCCAGTATCTGGAGATTCTTGTCTTTCGAGACTTTCATTTCAAAAACAGTCCTTTTTTGATCTCCGCGGCATGCTTTTTGGAGTTTCTGTCAATTAAATTAAAAATAAATAGCACGGTTTTGATAATCTATTTTTAATTTTAAATTGTTTATTTTTTTAGTTTTGTTGTTATAATAATTCATAAACTGAATTATGGATTTTCGTGTCTTTTCTTGTCGTCTTAAGTAAATATTTTAATCAAGATGATCACATGAAAGCGCCTATGCGTTTTGAAGTCTGTGATCGTGGCAATTTTAGGGAATATTTATTGGGAGTTTGTATATTGACTGCGGTAACTGCAGTTGGAGTATCGAGGATGCGTGGTGTGGTAAACTGCATGATGGATGCTGCACAATCTCTTAAGATTCATGTTCAGAATTTGTATTCATCAACACCGATTGTTTCTACTTCTGCATCTGGGGTTGCATTCACTTCTATTCATAGGACTAAAGTAACTGGTAAGGTTGAAGAAAAAAGGGTTCCTTTTGTAGTACCGGAATCTAATTTTTTTATTCCGCGTTTTGGCTTGCAATGGACGAATTTTGAACGCGCAGAAATATATAAAGATTCTATCCAGGCAATGGAAAATGGATATCGACTTAATGGCAGAACGATTGAGCTCAATCGAGATGATGAAAATGCGATGATGACTGGAGCAAGATTTTATGAAAGCGTTGGAGTTCTTCCTCCTATTGCCAATCCTGTCAAAACGGTATTTTCTGTCGATACGGATGATACATTCAATGTGCTTCTAAAATTAAAAAGTGAAGGAAAGAATCCTGTCGGAATTAATATGGCTCATTCTGTTGTAAGAGGCGGGGGTGTCATAAAGGGTTGTCCTGCTCAAGAAGAGTGTGAGTATCGTCGTTCGAATTATCGAAAAACAGACTCTATAGCAACGATTCAACGAGCTGTTTTAAAAGAGGGAGTTATTTACACCCCATCAATTAGCGTATTTAGAAAAGATGAATCTGAGGGTTATGCATTCATGGAAAGCCCTGAGACTGTTTCAATCGTTGCAGTAGCGGGATTGGATTTTAGAGATGGAAGTCTGGATCGTCTTGAATTGGGACTTCCTCTTCATGGATCTATTTCAGAGGTATTACTCCGAAAGAATGCGGCTTATATCACGGGAACAAAGAATAGAATTCGAAATATGCTAAGAGCTATGGCTCTTCATGGGCATAAAGAAATTGTTCTTGGTGCTTTAGGTTGTGGAGCTTTCGAAAATCCTCCAAAGCTTGTGGCAAATTTATTTCGAGAAGTTTTTAGTGAAACAGAATTTAAAGGCCGTTTTACGAGTGTGCATTTTGCTATTTTGCTCAAGAGTTATGATAAGGATAGCGCGAATGTTGATGTTTTTCAGAAATTATGCAAAATAATGAATGATGGCTTGGGGAGCTCTTTTAGATAAGTTTGCTGTATAGTGGATTGAATTATAAATTGCATGTTTTGGCAAGTGCGAAAGCTGCCAAATTTTCAAAAACGCAAAAGGTAAAATCTAGAGACATGATCACTGTATAAGAGCAAAGATTTTTGGATATCTCATGCCAGGTGGCTAAGTGCCTATTTTTTATCTTGTACAGGCAGGAAAATGCGTTTGTTATGAAGTCTTTATTAGGCTTCTATTTGAGCGGTGGGTGCTCCATAAATATAGGCCCTAACGTGGTTGTAGTTGACTCCTATTATGCTTTGTTGAAGTCTTTGTAAATTATGTGCTGTTAGTTCATCGTGTCTAGTGTTTGATGGATGTTCGTTGGTAACAGCGTGAGGGTTCATTAAGAATCGTTCACTGAGTATAGAATCACCAGATTTTGACTTTGAAGATGTTGTAGATCCGGAAGATTGCGCTCTATTGCCGAGAATTCTATTTCTTGAGGCTGTTGTGCCAGTTTCATCGTCTGATCCTGAGTTGGATCCGAAGACTCCGGGCAAATCTATGTGCAGACGTGAGGCTGGGGCTGTCGTTGGAGGGTGAGCCCGATTTATTAAGAT
>CAYVDU010000119.1:0-632 GCA_964450765.1 uncultured bacterium
AATTATTGATAGCTCTTAATTGAAACCGGTATGGGAAAAATTAAAGATATCTCCTTCTTATTTAGAAGATGTCATTGAAAGAAATATTGTCGAAGATATTAAAAAAATTGCCATTGGCGAAGCTAAATGGAAAATGATTTTTGGTAAGACCTTTAGTCCTTGGGAGCGAATTGTATCTGAGCTTATCACGGGAGATTTTTTTGGGGCCGACCGGATTGATTATTTGCTTCGCGATGCTAAAAGTACAGGAGTTGCGTATGGTTTATTTGATTATCATCAGCTTGTTGAAACCCTTCGTATTTTGCCTAGTGCCGATCGTGGGGGAGATGAGCTTCTTCTTGGCATTGATGAAAATGGTTTAGAGTCTTGTGAAGCGCTTCTTTTAGCGAGGCATTTTATGCATCGCAGGATTTATCAATACTCTTCAGTTCAGGCTTACAATTTTCATTTACGAAGGTACATGAAAGCTGTTTATTTTAAGCGGGTTTTGGAGAGCGTGGATGATTTTCTCTCAGTGAGCGATACGGATGTGATTTCATCATTGAACAAAGCGGCTAAAGATCCTAGTTTACCTGGACATAAGGACGCGGAGTGTGTGATTTTTAGACAGCACCGATTTCGAGCAATTGCAC
>CAYVDU010000119.1:642-5040 GCA_964450765.1 uncultured bacterium
GATTTAGTGGAAGAGAAACATTTGCAAGAATTTAAGAAAAAGAATCAATTGACAGATGCGGATATTGATTGGGAATTTCAGCAGCAGGAAACACCGCCTGGCCGTTTGTCATTTCCTGTTTCTCGGCGTCATGTGATGATTAAAAAGGCTAAGGATTGTTCTGATTTGCTTCTTCGACCTTTTTCAAAAAAATCAAACTGGGTTTACATTTCTCCGGAATATGATTTAGTGCTTGTTGAGTTTTTGGAGAAGTGGACGTAATGCGAGAGCGTTTGCGTGATGCCCTAAGAGAAATTCGATCGCTGACAGGATCCGAGCGTGTTTTTGTTTTATTTTCCCTGGTGGTTGGTTTTTGCATTTCCGGAGAATATGCAATTACAAGACCTGCAAGCCATGCTCTTTTTATTAGTACTTTTTCTTCGGAAAGGCTTCCTTGGTTATGGTTAGCGATTGTACCCCTTAATCTATTGGCTATTTTTTTATATAATCGTCTCTTGCCTAGGTTGGGCCCCTTAAAAATGTACGCGGTTGTTTCTGTGATGGTGGTTTTAGTGAATGCTTCTGCATTCATCTTGGTGCCTATTTTTCCTCAGTATATTTTTGTGCAGTGCGCTTGGAAAGATATCTATATTTTACTGATGTTTAAACAACTTTGGTCGATGATTCATACTACAGTGGAATCTCATCGGGCCAAATATCTTTATGGACTTATTTTTTCTGCAGGAACGATCGGTTCATGCATTGGGAGTACGATTCCCGGTTTGTGGGCAGCTTCTTTAGGGTCTGAGAAATTATTTCTTTTTACGGCGCCCATTTATTGTTTGCAGTTTTTGGCATACCGTGCCGCATTTCGAAAAAGTCTTGTTTCGAAAAAAACAATTGCAACGAAAGAGAGTGTTAGTGGTTTTGATGGACTTTCTTTAGTTTTGAAGAATCGATTGCTGATTGGGATATTGCTTTTGGTTGTTTTTATGCAATCCTCTGTTGGTTTTATGGATTATCGATTCAACCTTCATTTGGAGAAGCATATTTTTGATTCTGATGCAAGGACGTCTTATTGTGCTTGGTTGTTTGGCTGCATGAATCTTTTGAGCTTGGCTTTTCAAGCGGTTGGCAGTTTTTTGATCATTCATACGATTGGAGTGAGAAGAACGCATTTTTTGATTCCCTTTTTACTTTTGATCGCTACTTGTTCTTTTTGGATGGTTCCTGAATTTGCGCTGGTTGCTTTTGCGTATGTATTTTTAAAAGCAACCGACTTTTCTTTGTTCTCGATTGGTCGCGAAATGCTTTATATTCCGCTTAGTTTAGATGAGAAGTTTCGAGCGAAATCGGTGATCGATGTTTTTGCTTATCGTTCGTCAAAGGCACTTGTTTCTTTGGGAATTTTGGGGCTTCAATCATTTGCCGGAGTCTATCTTTTTTCCGTCATTGATTATGTTTCAGTGAGTATTTTTATTCTTTGGATGTGTGCTGTGGCGTTTTTCCTGTATCCCGCATTTTCAGAGCGTACTAGAGATCCAGTTTAGGTTTGTAGGTCAGATGTGTTATATCTGTTTTTGGAATCTAATTCAGGCTGAGACCCGGGGCGCATTCTAGCGATCAGCGAAGGATGAGCTCTCTGGATTATTTAGTGTTGGCGAGAAATGGTGGGAGGCTCTTGTAGATTCTATTTTGATCGAATTGGACATTGAAGATTCTTTTTTTGTTTGCATTTTATTTTAATTTATTAATTTCTGTAAATAAAGTTGTTTTTAATGTGTTTTTTTTAGTGGGCGTAAAGATGGATTTTCCTGTTGAAAAAAACATTTTTTACATGTAGAAAGGTTGAATCTTTTTTTAATAACAGAGTCATCTTTTCGTATGAAACGAGAAAAATTGGTTATCATTGGGTCAGGCCCTGCAGGATATACTGCAGCGATCTATGCAGCGCGTGCTAATTTGAATCCTCTTATTTTTGAGGGTTTTATGACTGGACCTTCGGGGGGACAGTTAATGACAACAACGGATGTGGAAAATTATCCCGGATTTCCGGAAGGGATTTTAGGGCCTGAGTTGATGACAGCTTTTCGACAACAGGCGCTTCGTTTTGGAACCCGCATTTTAACGGAAGATGTGGAATCTGTTGACTTGTCTTCGCGCCCCTTTAAGATTTTCGGTTCGAATACACATGTAGAGGCAGAAGCGATTATCATTGCTACGGGCGCCACGGCAAAGAGGCTTGATATTGAAGGCGCTCGCGATGGAGAGTTTTGGCAAAAAGGGGTGACCGCTTGTGCTGTATGCGACGGAGCAGCTCCTATTTTTAGAAATAAGCCTTTGTATGTGATCGGAGGGGGCGATAGCGCTGTTGAAGAAGCAGTTTTCTTGACCAAATACGGATCCAAAGTTTTTATTGTCCACCGGAGAGGTGAGTTAAGGGCTTCTAAAATTATGGCAGAAAGAGCTATCGAGCATCCGAAGATTGAAATCCTTTGGCATTCTGCGATTGATCAGATTTTAGGAGATCAAGTTGTTCGAAAAGTGATTTTGCGGAATTTAGAAAATAATCAGGTTTCTGAAAGGGAAGCTGGTGGAGTCTTCTTTGCGATTGGGCATCAGCCGAATACGGATTTTTTAAAAGGACAGCTTAAGACGAACGAGACCGGGTATTTGCTTGTTTCTAAAGGTACGTACACCTCCGTGGAAGGCGTGTTTGCTGCAGGAGATGTTCAAGACTGGATGTATCGTCAGGCCATTACAGCAGCAGGAACAGGGTGTATGGCAGCTTTGGATGCGGAAAAATGGCTTTCAATGCAGGGAGTGGAATGAGGATTTTTTGGGGAATTGTTTCCTTGCTTCCCTTTTTGGGATGCGCTCTTGAACATCAACCCTGGTTTGGAGATGTTTTTGAGTTTCATTTTTTAGGACGATACTCTTATAGCCAATTCAACTCTTTTCAAAATGCACGCCCTCCTTTGCATGAGATCTTTCAGGCGCATCTTGTTTATTTAGGTTTAGATTTTTCTCCATCTCCCGTTTGGAGTCTCGATGGAGATATGCAATTTGCAGATACAACGGAAATGTCGTTTAATTTTCGTACATTTGCTCTTCAATCCCGCTATTTGTGGCTAGATGATATTGTTGGCGATCCTATCAGTTTAGCATCGGGTTTAAGTGCGAGGCTGACCTCATCGAAGAGTCTAAAGGATATTAGCTGTCCATCTCATGCTGTTTTAGATTTTGAGCTGAATTTCTCCTTGGGAAAAGAGTTGGAGGCTTCTAATAATTGGCTTTTTAGATTTTGGGGTTTTGGTGCTGTGGGCCATGCAAATCGAGGATCTCCTTGGGTCCGAGGGATTGTTTCTGTAGAAACGAACATCGATGATCGTCATAAATGGGCTCTATATGCGGAAGGTATCAATGGGTACGGCAGAAGAGTTCATGTAGATATTGATCATTTTTTTGGATATGCGAAGATTCGTGAAAAGGCAATTGATTTAGGGATTCGGTATGGTCGTAGTTTGGATGTTTGGGGAACTTTGAGATTTGAATATATCCGTAGGGTTCTTGCTAAATCAGCGCCGCAAAATGTAAACACCTTTATGGTGAGTTATTTGCTTCCATTTTCTCTGTGATTTAGACAGCTTATTCTGAAGGAAGGCGAAGCTTTGATTTCTTTTTTTGTCTATTATTAGCGTTATCGTTTTCTTCTAATAATAAAGAGGGATTGGCTATTCTTCTCGGCTGAACTTCTTCTAATTGAGGTACCGTGTTGTTGGTATTTATTTGAATAAACCAGTTAACTCTAGGATCTTGGCGCAAAGAAGGGAGGGTGTCCCATGTCTGCCTATGTCGTTTTTCTACAAGACTCGAAGCTACATCTTGCCCTGTTTCTTCTCTTCTTTGAATCGCACGTGTTACGCATGTAGATAGGTTGGCGTGCACAAATACTAAAGAGATTCTTATATTCACATTTTGCGAGTCAGAGGGACTAGCTTGGTCAAAGAGCCACCTCATATAGGGGTACCATGATCCAGATCCTTGGTAAACAATAACTTGTATATTCCCGTCTTTTAATGCTTCTTGGTAGGCTTTTTTTGCTTTTTCGATACTAGCTTCGTGATCTTCCTCTCCTTGTACTTGTTTGAATAGATCGGGGTCGATAAGTTTTACCTGTCTACCTTGCCAATAAGGAATATTTGCCACAACTCTGCTTTTTCCTGCTCCAGGAGGTCCGATTACAAAATATATTTCCATAAGTATTATAAATTGATTCTGTCAATATTATACATGTATATTACTTTTTAAATCAATTATTTTTTTGATCGATTTATTCTTGTATAATGTATTGGTTGTGTGAGTATATACCCGTTCCAGCTGAAAGGCACCTATTGGGTTTATTCTTCTATGGAAATG
>CAYVDU010000120.1:0-4991 GCA_964450765.1 uncultured bacterium
GTATATTTGGACTCGCGGCAATATGGCTATAGCTGCTCTGCGAGCGGTGTTTTTTGCACATTTAGCGGCGGTGTTTTGACATTTGTTTATAGCGCTTTGCATTAAAGGTGGAATCGAACTCATAATGTGGCCTTTTTTATTTTAATTATAAACGAGTGTGTTATTTATTTAAATTTTTAAAATTTATTATTTACTATTTAAAATATTTATATCGAATAATTAGTATGCCTATAGACCTCTTTCGAAACTTAGCTTCTGTCGCTTTTGGGGATTAGGAAGATGTCTCTAGGCGATGATAGGTTTCCCAGAGGAAGCGAAATTCCGGGCATGTTTGGAGAAGAGTATCGAGTGAGCCTTCTCCTATTTTTTGTCCTTTTTCTAAGAAAATGATCCGATCTGCATGCTCGATGGTAGAAAGCCTATGAGCAATGATGATTTGTGTGATTTTCCCTTGGAGTCTTTGGATGGCGTTTTGAATCTTTTTCTCAGAGATGGCGTCAAGAGAAGATGTGGCTTCATCCATAATGAGAATGGGCGCTTTTTTGACGAGGGCTCGGGCTATGGCAAGTCTTTGTTGCTGGCCTCCTGAAAGTGTTTTTCCCATTTCTGCAAGGGTTGTATCATATTGTTTAGGTAGTTGAACGATGAATTCATGAGCTTCTGCTTTTTGAGAGGCTTCTTCTATGTCTTCTTGTGAAAAAGATCTGCCAAAGGTGATATTCTCGTTTACGGTATCGAAGAATAAAAATGGTTTTTGAGGGACAAATGCGATTTGCTCTCTTAAAGATTTTTGCGTGTATTTTTGGATGGGAATTCCATCAATGCGGATTTCTCCTTTTTGGACTTCATAGAGTCTTGGTAAAAGTTGAACAAGCGTGGATTTTCCGGCGCCTGTAGCTCCTACAATGGCAACGACCTCTCCCTTTTTGATGGAAAAGCTCAAATCTTTCAAAATCCAATCGTTTTTGTATTTGAACCAGATTTTGTCAAATTCAATAGTGTTTTGAAAGTGATTGAAGTCAAGCGCTCCTTCTGTATCTATAATTTGAGGTTTCATATGGAGAACTTCAAACATTCTCTCTGCGGCTACGATTCCTTTTTGAATATTTGCATTTTCTTCTGCAATTTTTTTAACGGGCTCGTAAAAAAGATGTAAAAGGCCGCAGAACATTAAAAGACCGCCAATACTCATGTGAAGAGCATAGAGGCCAAATAGAACAACAATAGCAAGACACATGGTGGCTATGAAATGTAAAACCGGCCTTGTGAGAAGTCCGTACTTTGCACTTTTGCTTTCTAAAAAAGCCATCTGATCATTTTGCTGCTTGTATTTCTTTAAGGAAAAAGCCTCCATGGCAAACATCTTGACTGTTTGGATTCCTGCTAAAAAGTCTAGGATGACGGAAGTGAAAGTTTCTTGGTTTTTTTGAATTTGTCTTGTAATTCTTTTTACTCGTTTTGTGAGGGCAATAACGGGCAAGATGACTAAGGGAAGTCCTAAAAAAATAATCATGGAGAGTTTCCATGAAAGATAAAAGCAGGCAACGAGAGTGGAGATTAGTGTAAAGGGGGTTTGGAAATAATTCGTAAGGCAAGAATTTAATGAAGAGGCGATTTGTCCTGCATCTCCAACAGCTCTTGTAGAGAGAGAACCTAGGTTCTGTTCTTGGTAAAAGCTTAAAGGTAAAGATTGAATATGTTCGAAATATTGTTGGCGTAGATCTTTTGTGATGCGAATGGATAGAAGTTGAGTGAGATAACGCGCAGTGAAAAGAGAGACGGCTTTAAAGAGAGCGACAAAGACAAGAATACCAATGAGAAGAGAAAAGTTTTTTTCGATATCAAAATGAAGCGCTACTTTGTGCATGACCCAAGACAAGGGGTTGGTGTCTTTTTTTTCTGACATAAATAGGGCCGCATCTTTTTTAGTAATGATGCCGTCGTGGTTTATGTCGATCTCTTTCCATTTTTCAATCGTATCGTTTAGAGAGATTTGGTCTTGATGTTTAGATCCGAAGAGGACGAAAAAATCAGTGCCTGTATTGGCCATGAGGCCCACGGAAAACATTTCACATTGATTGGCAACCGTAAGAATGAGCAGTGAACAAAAAGTAACAATAGCTAAGCTAAGATGTTTGCGGCTTCGAAAAGCTGCTTGAAGAAGTAATTTCATGACTTATACCGAAGAAAGGTGAAGAATTGGCTTCTAAGTGAGATTGAAAATTTGGCGGCTTTCAATCTCATCTAAAAATGGGCTATTCGTTGGAATTTGTATGTCCAACTTCAAATTTGCCCATTTTCCGAAATTTTTGGTAGCGATTTTCTAAAAGATCATCAATGGGGACTGATTTGAGTTTTTCCCATTCTTCTTGAACGAAAATTTTGAGGTTTTGGTAGGCTTCTTGCGGATTTGTATGAGCTCCTCCCAAAGGTTCTTTGATGGATCGATCAATGACTTCTAGTTTTAGTAGATCTTCCACTTGCATTTTGAGCGCGGCCGCAGCTAGAGAATTTTTCGAGGGGTCTTTCCAAAGGATGGATGCGCACCCTTCTGGAGAAATCACGGAATAGTACGCATGTTCAAGCATGCCAATAGAGTCTCCAATTCCGATGCCAAGGGCTCCTCCAGAACATCCTTCGCCAATGACAACAACGATAATAGGAGTAGGTAGTCTTGCCATTTCCCAAAGGTTTTGTGCGATCACCCATCCTTGTCCGCGTTCTTCTGCTGCAAGGCCCGGATAGGCGCCCGGAGTGTCAAGAAGACACAAGACAGGGAGGTTGAATTTTGCAGCCATCTTCATGCATCGCATTGCCTTTCGATATCCTTCCGGATGCGGCATCCCAAAGTTTCTATATAGCCTTGTTTCTGTGTCTTTTCCCTTTTCTTGGGCAATGATCATGAATTTCTGTCCATTGATCTTGGCAAAACCAGTGATGATGGCGTGATCGTCTTGAAATGTACGATCGCCGAAAATTTCAATGAATTCTTCGGTGCAATTTTGGATGTAGTCTAATGAATGAGGGCGTTTAGGATGACGGCAGATAGAAACACGATCCCATGGCTTAAGTTCTGAATAGACGGTTGTTTTGAGTTTTTCTAATTTTTGTTCCATGGCATGGAGTTCTTCTGGAGACCAAACACTATTATGACGATTTTGTTCCTTGAGTTTTTGGAGCGTTTGCTCAATGTCGATGATTTGTTTTTCGTGATTGAGAACGGTCATTTTTCTACCCCGGGGATTTTGGCATCAGAGAAATCTTGAACGATTTCTACTGTTGTCGGTTTGGTGATAATGATTGCAAAAAGTTCTTCCATATCATCTTGGCAAAGCCGGATACAGCCGTCGCTCTCGTAATGCTCGATTGTCGATTTTTCTTCGACGAGTTGATTTGTCGCGGGGTCATTGATCCATGGGGCTCCGTGAATCCCAAGAGCCTTTGCAGACTCAGAACATCCTTCGAGTTCTTTCTCAAAAGGAATCCATCGAGTGCCAAAGACCCGAATCATTTCAGTTTTTTTATTTTGGAAAAATCCGGTGGTTGTAGGTTTGTAGATTGCGACCTTATCTCCTAGAGAATATTTCCCTATAGGCGTTAGATATCCTGATTTTTTTTGAGAATCAATGCGGCCAAGTCCAACCTTATATGTTTTTAAAAGCATTCTTTCGTTTGTATCTAAATCAATAATATAAAAACGCATTTTGGACTTTGATAGATCGATGACAAGATGAAAATTGATGTTTTTGTCTTTTTTAAAAACATTGAATTTATCGCCGGGTCCGATTTTTTGGCTGAAATAATCGGCTTTTTTATTGAGACTGCGCGCAATGAAATGACGGGACGTTTGGTAGTGGGACGCGTAGTCGGATATCCATGCGGGTCTTCCCTTGAGCCAAGGCACTCTGCTTGTGTATGAAATAGTTTCTACAAAAGGAAGTCTTGATGAATCGATCGCAAATAAAAGAGCGACTCGGTCAACATGTGATAAAAGATCGGAGGAGTTTGTGGATTTAGGCGAGGTTGAGGGGGTAGGCGGCGGCATTGCTGCGATCGGTTTCTTTTCAGTTTCCGCAAGACGGGATTCCGGGATAGGTATTGCTGCTGTTTCTTCTGTAATAACTGTTTGCTTGGATAGAGATTCCTTATTCATAAGGCCTCTAGCTCCAATGATTCCGAAAATGATCACAACCCCGATAAGAAAATACTTGGCAGTCGACATGGATAACCTTAAGCAATGTTTTCTAAAGGGTTATTATTCGTGAGATATGACTATTTTGCAAGGATCTAATTTTGTTTTTGGTTTATTATGGTTTGTTTTATTTTTTAATTTTTGAATTAATTTCTGCAAGTTTTAGATATTTATAGAATGTTGTGTTTGCATTGTATAAAGAAATAATAATTCCTTCAGCCCCATCGAATATTCCTCTTTTCCATAGATAACTTTTGAAAAAAGAAAAGGCGGCTTTCCAAAGAGCTTTAGCGAGTGAAGATTTTCGTTTCCCTGCATATTGCTTGGCAAATAGTGTAGAGTAGTGTTGCATTTTATTTAAAAAATCTTGTGTTGATCGATACGGGGTATGAAAGAGGGGGGAGTGTAAAGAGAAGATTTTTTTTGCCTGCAAGGACTCGTGTACTTCGCTGTCCGAGAAAGAGGCGTATTTCACATTATACAGCCTAGCAACACGTTCCGGATGCCAGCCGCATCCTTTAATTTGTTTTCCTCGGTAATAGTTGATCCGGGGTAAAGAATAGGCGTTTTCCGGGGTTAAAGAAAGAGTTTGAATTTCTTCGATTAAAGGCTTGGAGAGAATTTCGTCGCTGTCTATTGCTAAAATCCAGTCATTTTTAGCAAGTTGAGAGGCTTCGTTGCGTAATTTGCCAAAACCGTTAAAGGGTCTTTCGAAAATTTTGACATTTTGATAGTTTTTTGCGAGATCGATCGTGGTATCAGTAGATCCTGTATCGATGAGTATGATTTCTTCAAATGT
>CAYVDU010000121.1:0-4939 GCA_964450765.1 uncultured bacterium
GTATTGAGGATTAATACTATACCCTTGATCTTTTTGAAAATTTAACGCTTTGAACTCCGTCAGAAAACCGATTCTTGAATCTTTTGCGGTATATAGGAACAAAAAACAAGATATGTAAGATATTTTTTTAATTCTGTCTATCGATCGTTTTTTGATTGTCTGGAAGAGAAGAGGCTCGAAGAGGAGCGTTTTTGATGCGTAAATTTTTTAAGTCTTTACTAGATAGTGTATTCCATAAAAATTTTTGTAACATGGCCGTGCGCGAAGCTTGGGTATGGAGAATGTGAGTTTCTGTGAAGGGGATTGGGTCTCTATCGAAAACGTGTACGTAAGAAAGAGGGAGTTGTCCGATATTTAAAGATGGTAAAATTATTTTGAAGACTTCTGGTAGAAAATGTTGGTCTCCGTGAGGAAAGTTTTGGTTTTCCTGGCATTTGAGATGCCAGAGATTGAAAAAGTAAAGAGCCTCAGGTGATGGAGTTGCAAAAATAGTTCCGGCTCGCGCTTGTTTTTCTCCCCAATTGTTAAAATAAAAGCCGACATCAACATTCCAAGATAAATTCGGAGTTCTTAAAATGATACCGTCAGCATCTACCCAAAGTATTGGTTTTTTATATTTTTGGAGGCATTCGTAAATGAATAGAGGTTTTTGGCAGCAATTTCTTTGCCAATTCCCAAGATCTTCTTTTTCTTCAATGACATAATCAAGATGAAGAATGCGGCAGGATTCGATGAGTTCTTGAATTTCTTTTTCATAGATTGTGTCTTTAGTAAAGAACGAGACTATGAGAGGCGTTTTCATATCTTTTTTGATATGCAGCATTACTGTAAGGATAGCAACTGAATAATCATTTTCGACTTAAGAGTCTTAGACTATTGAGTCCAACAACGACAGTGCCTCCTTCGTGTAGGATGACTGCAGCCCAAAGAGGGACAAGACCAAAGAGGGCAGGAATGCTTGCACAACAAATGACGCCAAGAGCGATCGTTAAATTTTGTTTGATGATTTTTTTTGTTTGTTTTGCATTGGAAAAAAGCCATGAGAGTGAAGATAGGTCATCGTTGAGAAGAACAACGTCAGATGCGTCAATGGCTGTAGAGCTTCCTATGCGTCCCATAGAGATTCCAACATGGGCTCTTGCTAAGGACGGCGCATCATTAATTCCATCGCCAACCATCGCAAGAAATTGATGGGACGAGAGGTCTTTGATTTTTGAGAGTTTGTCTTCCGGTCGTAAATTGGCAAAAAATTCTGAAATTCCTATCGCATCGGCTACATTTTTTGCGCTGTGTAGATTGTCTCCTGTTAACATCATTGTCCGGAGTTGATGCGTTTTTTTTAGCTTTTCTAAAAGATAGACAGCATCTTTTCGAATTTGATCGGAAAATTCAAAGAGAAAAAGATCCTCGCCAATGCAAAGAGTGCTGAGGATTTGTCCTCTTGTCTTTTTTGAAGAGATCCAATCAAGGGCCTCTTGTTGTTTTTTTTCAGGAAATTCGGAAACGACGTATTCTGCAAGGCCTATTTTTACAACAGTGTTTTGATATTGGCCTTTAAGTCCAAATCCCGGAGTTGCTTGGACGTTTTCTACAAGAGCCGGATGAATGTGTTTGTCTTGGGCGAATTTACAGATACTTGTTGCTATGGGGTGGACGATATGTTGTTCTAATCCGTATGCAACACGAATCGCGTCTTCGATATGTGCGGAAGCGTTTAGAGAGAGGATTTTCTGACATGTGAGCTCTCCTGTTGTGAGTGTTCCCGTTTTGTCAAATGCAATGATGGAGATATTGGCTAGAGAGTCAAGAATCGCTCCTCCTTTGAGTAAAATGCCTTTTTTTGCGCAAGCGCTCATGCTGCTTAGGTAGGCAGTTGGAGTTGCAATGATGAGTGCGCAGGGAGATGCTGCAATGAGAAAGGCAAGTGCGCGATAAATAGAACCTTCTTGAGATGTGTAAGAAATAGAAAAAAGAAGGGGGAGTGTGATGCCAAAGATCAATGTAAGTAAAATAATGCTGGATGCATATTGTTTCCCAAAGCGATCTAAAAAGTTTTGAAGCCGAGGTTTTGCTTCTTTTGCTTGAGTAATGAGTTGAATGATTCGGCTAAGGGTAGAGTCTTTATTGAGGGTTGTGACTTTAATGTAGATGCTCATGTCTAGATTTCTTGCTCCTGCGGGAACGGAATCATTCATTCTTTTAAAGACAGGAACGCTTTCTCCTGTAAGATGCACGAGATTAAAAGAGGATTCCCCTTGGATAATATCTCCATCCAAAGGAACGATTTCTCCTTGTTTTACAAGAAGTGTTGTTCCGATGGTAATCTCGTGTACTGATGTTTCAAATATGACTCCATTAGAATCAACCACACATGCTTTTTTTGGAGCGAGTGTATTGAGGTTGTGAAGAGCGCTCAGCGCTCTTTTGGATACATTGTCTTCCATGGCATGAGAGAGTTCAAATAAAACAAGAAGCAAGGCCCCCTCTAAGCCGCTTCCCATGAGAAGGGCGACAAAGGCGGCGACTGTCATTAAGACGTCAATATTGATCTCTAAGTTCTTAAGATCCTCGATCGCTGCAAGAAGCGCCGGAGTTCCGACGAGAAAAAAAACGAAAGATAAACAAAAAAAGGAAATGGGGGCGCTAATATAGGACGTCCCGAACGCAATGATGAGCAAGATGGCGGCTATAGATGCACTTTTTAAAGAAAGATTTTTGCCAAAGGCTCGAGAATTCGGTGTGAGGAAAGGGCTGATGCTTTCTTCTTGATTGGAGGCAAAAAATTCATCAAAAACATAGGGCGTTTTCATGAGTTTTGCGTAAAAAATTGCATTGTAAAATAGACTGCGCAAGTAGAAAGAGCGGCGACGCTTAAATTCCAAATGATGGACGGGAGTATTTTGTTTTTTTCTAATTGTGCAGAACTTGCAGCGGCTAAGCTGATCACAATACCGGCAGATAGTAAGGGGCCCCATATTGGAAGAAAGAAGAATCCAAAGGACATGATGACACAAGACCCGACTACGCCGACAAAGGCGCCGGTTGCTTGTTTGAATGGGTGTTCATAGGATCCTAAATTCAGACCTAGTTCTTCTTCGAGCATTACTTGGAGCAATCGATTGTCATCAGCCATAAGGACGCTGATCACTTCATCAAGGAGCTTTCCGGAAAATCCTTTGGCAGCATAAAGAGCTGTGAGCTCTTCTTTTTCTTGAGCGCGATGGTGATCAATTTCCCATTTTTCTTCTTCAATTAGCCGGTGAAGTCTTTCTAATCTGGAATATCCAAGAATTGCGCTTCGCCCCACTTTCCAAATGAGCCATCCTATGATGAAAATGAAAAACAAAGAATATAAGATGTCGTGGGCAATCGGGAGACTGAAGAAAAGAGTCCATAAGATAACAAGAATGAGCGCTGTTTCTTTGGCGCTGTCTGCTGCAGCGCTGTAGTGTCCGGGAATTTCCGTTCCATGAATTTCAGAGGATGCCTGGTATCCCCGGATACGTGCTTCAATGACGTGGTCTAGAGGAGGTTTCCCTTTAAAGTGGGAGTGGTTTTTTTGATCAGGCTTCATATTGCTCAAGGGCGATTTTAAAAAGATGGCATAAAGAGATTTCGTCGCTTATAGAGATCATTTCTCGGATGGAATGCATAGCAAGAGCTCCAATCCCTAGGTCAACGGTTGTGATTTCTGTTTGCGCCGCCATGATGGGTCCCACTGTGCTTCCAGGGGCCATGTCGGATCTTGATGCAAATTTTTGCAGAGGAATATGATTTTTCTCTGCTAAAACTTGCACTTTTGCAGCCCCTTCGCTAGAGGTGGCGTATCTTTGGTTCGCGTTGAATTTTAGGACGATGCCTTTTCCTAAGTGAGGAGCGTTTTGCGGATCGTATTTTTCAGAAAAATTAGGATGAAATCCATGGGCTAAATCTCCGGAAAGACAAAGAGATCGGCTCTTGATTTGATACAGAGTTTCTTCATCGATATTGAGTGAGAGAGAGATTCTTCTTAAAATGTGGTGGATAAACGATGAATCGGCGCCGACTTGGCTTACGGATCCAATTTCTTCATGATCCCAAAAAACAGTGCTTTGAAGCGTTTCTGCGTGCGCTTGTGTTGCTGTCATTGCATAGCATGCAGCATAGGCAGAGGTTAGATTGTCTAGACGAGAGGCGCCTAAGAATTCTCGATCAAAGCCGAGAAGGGAAGGTTTTTCTATAGGGACTAAGAAAAGATCGAATCCCAAAAGGGTTTTAAAAGAGACTTCTTTTTCGAACCAATGTTCGATTTCTTTTTGTTTCGAATGTAAGGTAAAAAGAGGCTTTAGATGATCTTGTTTATGAACATGTAGACCTTTTTCGGCAATGGTGCGTTCAAGATGGATGGCTATATTAGGGATTGTGATGGGAGTCTCTTTTAAAGAGACAAGGCGGGATTGGATTTGCCCTTTTTCTGTGATGAATGTAATTTTCCCGGCAATTGCAAGATCTCGATCTAGCCATGTATGAAGAAGGGGAGCCCCATAGATTTCTGTATTGAGCCTTCCTATTTCATGACTTGCATCCAGTGCGGTTGGTTTTAATTTCAAGCCGGGACTATCTAGATGGCTTGCTAAGATAACGACATTAGAGATCTTTTTGTGAGGAACGCGGAATGCAAAAACAAGGGAATCTCCCCGGTTTATAAAGTAGCTTTTCCCTGGCTCTAAGATCCATTTTTCCCCTTCTTCAAGAAGAAGAAATCCTGCTTTTTGAAGACGTTGCTGGATCTCTTCTGCCGCGTGATAGACGGTGGATGATGCGTTGAGAAAATCGATAAAATCGGAGCTTTGACTCATTTTTGGTGCGGTGGTTTTAGAATTGTGATTTCTTCTTCTAAATACTTGTGCAGCACTTTTGGTACAAGGATAGATCCATCTTCTTGTTGATTATTTTCTAA
>CAYVDU010000122.1:0-4933 GCA_964450765.1 uncultured bacterium
GAATTATTTTAAAAGGGGTTGTATTGAGTTTAATACAGCCCCTTTTAAAATAATTCAATCCCGGCGACTTTCAATTCAATCCGAATAGGTGCCTTTCAACTGGAACGGGTATATACCGAAAAAAGTGATTTTGGTATGCGAGGCAGATTCATAATTTAAGAGCTGCTTCATAAAGATGGGAATATGTTATGACAGAGATTCGCGGTTCGGACAATATAGAACCAACGCCAAGAGCGCAAAGAGCTTACGAGAAAGAGTATCAAGAAGGAGTTTCTTTGTTTCAGAAAGCCCTTCATCATGCGCAAAAGACACAAGATCCTTATAAGAAGGAGCAGTTTCAATCTGTAATGGATAAGGCAATGCGTGTATTAAATCAAACAGCGCGAGCGTTGAAAGATGAAGATTTGCAAAAGCAAAATGCAGAAATAGAGAAGGATTATCAGGCTTACAAGAGTCATCCAGGACAAACTGAGGTGCATAAGCTTGACGGAGATTTAGATAAAGCGAAGAAATCCTTGGATCTTTAAAAGATCAAACACTCTCTGAGAAAAAACTTTTTATTTTTTCGAAGAATGTCTTTTTTCGAGGGTGGTTTTGAGGGGTTTCTAATTCTTCAAATGATTTTAGAAGAGCCTTTTGTTTTTCGGATAATTTTACTGGGGTTTCTACGGAAATCCGTACAAGTAAATCTCCTTGGCCTCGTTGATGAATGTTTGGAAATCCCTGGCCGCTGATGCGCAAAATTTTCCCATTTTGCGTTCCTTCGGGAATTTGAACCCTGCACGATTCCCCAAAAGGAGTCGGGACTGTTTTTTTACTTCCAAGGGCAGCTTCTGTAAATGTGATCGGTAGATCGATGTAGACATCGTCTCCTTCTCTATGAAACGCCTCGTGGGGTTCTACTTCGATATCTACAAAGAGGTCTCCTGGAGGCCCTCCCATTGTTCCTGCATCGCCATAGCCGCTCATTTTTAAGCGCATGCCATTATCAACGCCTGCTGGAATTTTAATGGTAATTCTCTGCTTGTCTTTGTTTCTTCCAGATCCGTTGCATGTGTTGCATGGATCGGAAATTTTTTGACCGGATCCTCCGCAGTGAGGGCAGATGCTGGACATGCTAAAGAATCCGCGGCTTTGATAAACCTGGCCGTTCCCTTGGCATGTGGGGCATGTTTTAATGGCTGATTTTGATTTTGCGCCAAGCCCTTTACAAGTAGAGCAATTGGTGTAATTAGTGATGGAGACTTCTTTTTCTGTCCCTTTAGCGGCTTCTTCAAAGGAGATTTTGATTGTGATTTTTTTGCTGGAGCCTTTTCTTGCGTCGGATGCGCTTTGTCCTTCAAAGCCGCCTCCACCAAAAAAAGAATCAAAGACAGAATCTCCTCCTCCGTGGCCGCCTCCACCTCCAAAGGCACCCATGAAGGTGCGAAGGGCTTCTTCCATTGAAGAAAATCCCCCCTGGAAGCCGCCGCCGCCGCCCATGCCGCTAGCCCCACGAAGGCCTTCTTCGCCATATTGATCATAGATTTTTTTCTTTTGATCATCGCTCAGAACTTCGTAGGCTTCGGAAACGCGTTTGAATTTTTCCGCAGCTTTTGGGTCATTAGGATTGCGATCGGGATGGCACTCTAAAGCCCTTTTTCGATAGGCTTTTTTAATTTCATCGGGGGATGCCCCGCGAGAGATGCCGAGAGTGGAGTAGAAGTCTTCCATAAAGATCGTGATTGTTTAATATCCGCGACGTGCTGCAATTTTATTGCGTTTGATGGCAGCTTTTGATTTAAGACGGCTTTTTACGGAAGGCTTATCGTAAAAGCGATGCGCTTTTGCAGATTTCATGATTCCTTCCTTATCAAGTTTTTTCTTGAGCGCGCGAAGAGCCTTGTCGATGGGTTCTCCCATTCGTACTTTTACACTGGACATTTCAGTTCACCTTATTGCTGGTTAAAACAACTTCACATCTTAGCGGATTTTATCGCTTTAGATCAAGAAAAGACCTCTTTCGAAATTCAGGCTTCGTCGCGTCCGGGTGTTATTTTGGCCGATTTTTGATTTTTTTTGCGGGGGTAGTATACGAATGTTGATACAACCCCCGCAAAAAAAATCGAAAAGTCGGCTCAAAAGAACCCCAAACGCGACAGAAGCTAAATTTCGAAAGAGGTCTAATACCATTTATGAAAAATAACATTCAATTGCAGCTGCGTGAAAGCTGTCAAAAATCAACGATCGCAAGTGGCATAGTATTAATCCACAATACAATGCCGCTTGCGATCGTTAATTTTTGACGCTTTGACGCGCTGCAATTGAATGTTATTTTTCATAAATGGTATCAAGTAAAAAGTGGAGGTTGAATGAGAGGGAGGCTTCCTCGCAAGAGAGTTGCGTGCGCATTTTGATGAGAGATGGATGGGGAGATAAAATTTGAGAGGTGCTTTTAAGAGCGTCTTGGAGTTCTGCGTTCGGAATTGTGTATAAGGGTTGGTAGGTGCATTTATTTTTTTCTTTGATGCCTTTAAGGAGATGGACTCTTTCTAGTTTCGCGTCGACAATAATGGCAAAATCACCATCTTCTTTTGGAGTAAATAGTTTGAGGCTGCAAAATGTCCGGACTGGAATATTCCATCCGAAGGCAAGAGCTTTTCCGAGAGCAGCTCCTACACGTATCCCCGTTAGAGATCCAGGACCGCTCCCGATGAGGATTTGATCAGGGAGGAACTGGTGGTTTTTTAATAGATTGGAGGTGTTGAGCGAAATATTTTTTGAAAGTAGAGGCCCTCCCTGAAGCGGGCACGAAATGATTGTCTCCTCGTCAATGATGGCAATGACGGATTTTTCAGAAGATGTTTCCAAAAGGAGCGTTTTCATGGGAAGAATTCTAGCATTTGCTTAGATTTAGTATGGACTGTTAAAGTGAAAAGACAGATCGAAAATTACGAATGCGTTTCGTTTGTAGACATGTTTAAACTGAAAAGAGGTTATCTTTGGATTCGGATGATCATGAGACAGAAGAGCTTGAACTGCCAGGTGAGGATTCTTCAGATGAGTTGAAGTCGGAAGATGTAAAATTGGAGTTGAAACCCGCCTTATCAAATTTATTGTATCCTGATCAATTGTATATTTTGCCATTAAATCGGCGTCCCTTTTTCCCGGGGATGGCAGCTCCTATCGTCATTGAGCCGGGAGCTTATTATGAAGTTTTAAAGATTGTGGCAAAAACGGAACATAAGTGTTTGGGACTTTTCTTAACGAAACGTGAAGATGTCAGCATTTATAAGATTGGATTGTCAGATCTTCATGAGGTTGGAGTGGTTGCGCGTATTTTGCGCATTATTCCAATGGAGCAGGGCGGGGCTCAAGTCGTTCTGAATATGGAGAAACGGGTCAAAATTGAAAAATCCGTAAAGAGTAAACATCTTATTGCAAAAGTCGTTTATTATGACGATCTTCCTCTTTCAAAGCTGTCAAGAGAGTTGAAAGCGTATTCGATCAGTATTATTACGACGATTAAAGAGCTTTTGAAATTGAATCCTCTTTTTAAAGAAGAGTTGCAAATCTTCTTGGGTCATTCTGATTTTACAGAGCCGGGACGTTTGGCGGATTTTGCCGTAGCGCTGACAACAGCAACAAGAGAAGAGTTGCAAGAAGTTTTAGAGACATTTGATTTAGAGAAACGGATTGATAAGGCCCTTTTACTTTTGAAAAAAGAGCTAGATATTAGTCGTTTGCAAAGTTCGATTAATCAGAGAATTGAAGCTACGATCTCTAAAAGTCAACGAGAGTTTTTCTTAAGAGAGCAATTGAAGGCGATCAAGAAAGAACTTGGCATGGAGAAAGATGACAAGTCTCTGGATATAGACAAATTTGAAGAGCGCATTAAACAACGAAAAATTCCCGATGAAGTGCTGAAAGTGATTCGAGAAGAGATGGAAAAACTTTCTGTCTTGGAAATGCAATCGGCAGAGTATGGAGTGTGTCGTAATTATTTAGATTGGCTTACAATTGTCCCTTGGGGTCTTACGAGTGTAGAAACCCATGATTTGAAGAAAGCGGCGAAGATATTGGAAGAAGATCATTACGGATTGAAAGACATTAAGGAAAGGATTCTTGAATTTATTGGCGTTGGGAAGCTCACTGGTGGAGTGAAGGGAAGCATTGTTTGTCTTGTAGGTCCTCCGGGTGTTGGAAAGACAAGCATCGGGAAAAGTGTCGCTAGGGCTCTCAATCGGAAGTTTTATCGTTTTTCTGTGGGAGGAATGCGGGATGAGGCAGAAATTAAAGGACATCGAAGAACGTACATTGGTGCAATGCCGGGGAAGCTCATCCAAGCTTTGAAATATGCACAGACGATGAATCCTGTCATTATGTTGGATGAAGTTGACAAGATGGGGGCAAGTTTCCATGGAGATCCTGCGTCTGCTCTTTTAGAGGTGCTCGATCCTGAACAAAATAAGGACTTTCTTGATCATTATTTGGATGTGCGCTGCGATTTATCGAATGTGCTTTTCATTGTGACGGCAAACGTGCTGGATACAATTCCAGAGCCTTTAAAAGACCGTATGGAAATGCTTCGTCTTTCTGGTTACATCCAGGCGGAAAAAATCGAGATTGCTAAGAAATATTTAGTTCCTCGAAATCAACAAGCCATGGGATTGAAAGCATCCAATGTCTCGTTTACAGACGAGGCTTTGTCTCAGATTATTAATGGCTATGCTCGGGAATCTGGTGTTCGTACATTGGAGAACAATATTAAAAAGATTTTGCGCAAAGTCGCTGTGAATTTGGTCCGTGATTCAGAGGCAAAAAAACGAAAAAAGAAAACGGTTATCGATGAGAAAAATTTGGTCTCTTATTTAGGGAAGCCTATTTTCACTTCGGATCGTTATTATGATGAGACTCCGGTTGGTGTTGCGATGGGGCTTGCGTGGACTTCTAT
>CAYVDU010000123.1:0-4918 GCA_964450765.1 uncultured bacterium
TCCACGGCCGTATTACCGAAATCGTCGGGATGCTCATCCGTGCCGTCATTCCTCAAGTCAAGATGGGAGAAGTGTGTCTTATTAAA
The DNA here is from genome assembly GCA_964450765.1 of uncultured bacterium. Taxonomy (GTDB): domain Bacteria; phylum Chlamydiota; class Chlamydiia; order Chlamydiales; family SM23-39; genus DAIDHZ01. The sequence continues at coordinate 87 of CAYVDU010000123.1, forward strand.
AGATCAGGAGAGCCTCTCGCTGCTGAAGTTGTCGGCTTTACAAAAGATGAAGTCATTTTGTCTCCCTTAGGAGATATGCGCGGCATTGGCCCCTCTTCAGAAGTCGTCCCCTTACGTATGCCCATGCACATTAAAGTCGGACCTAATCTTCTCGGTAGAGTACTTAATGGTCTTGGACAACCTCTTGACGAAGACACCAAGGGTCCTCTTGTTCTCGACGAATCATTCCCGATCATTAGTCCTCCGCCGGATCCTCTCAAAAGAGAGCTCATTAACAAACCTATTTCAGTAGGGATTCGATCGATTGATGGAGTTCTTTCCTGCGGCAAAGGACAAAGGGTGGGTATCTTTGCTGCAGCAGGCGTTGGAAAATCGACGCTCCTTGGCATGATTGCAAAAAATGCAGTGGCCGATGTGAATGTCATTTCTCTCATCGGAGAGAGGGGTCGTGAAGTGAGAGAATTTCTCATCAACGATCTCGGCGAAGAAGGAATGAAACGCTCCATCATCATTGTCTCTACTTCGGATCAGGCTCCGCAACTGCGTCTGAATGCAGCCTACGTAGGGACTGCTATTGCAGAATATTTTCGCAACCAAGGCAAATCTGTCATCCTGATGATGGATTCCGTCACTCGCTTTGCTAGAGCGCTCCGAGAAATCGGACTTGCGGCGGGAGAGCCTCCCGCAAGAGCAGGATATACCCCTTCTGTGTTCGCAACACTGCCACGGCTCCTTGAGAGATCCGGAAATTCCGATAAAGGCTCCATCACTGCTTTTTATACCATCCTTGTTGCCGGAGACGATCTTAATGAACCTGTCGCAGATGAAGTGCGCTCCATTTTAGACGGTCATATTGTCCTTTCCTCAGAACTTGCAAGACAACACCACTATCCTGCCATTGACGTTCTTGCCTCAATTAGCAGGGTTTTACCCCTAATTACAGACCGCGCTCACTTACAGCTGATTAGCACATTAAGAGAAGTGCTTTCGAATTATAAAAAGAACGAACTACTCATCCGTATTGGAGAATATAAAGCGGGCTCCGATAAAAATGCAGATTTTGCATTGAAGTACATCGACAAAGTGAATCGCTTTTTAAAACAACAAGTGGATGAAAAAACCTCTTTTGAGGAGACGCTCCGACAATTAAAAGCCCTCTTTGCTTAAGTGAGAGGAAAAGAGAAGAAAATCCAATGAAAAATTCCTTTTCTCTTTTTTCTCTAGCTTTTGCGCTTCTCTTCTCATTCTGCGCTGATCCTCTACACCTGTTTCACGAGCCCTTGTGTCAAAAGACAAAAAAGATCAGCGCAGAATGAAAAGAGAAGCAGAGAGGCGCAGAAAAAAAGAAGAAAAAAATATACTGAGTCATTCACTAGCAACCTGAGTTATCTATGTCACGCGATATCCCCGCCTACCCTCTTGAACAACTCATGGAGATTAAAAAAAAACATTTCGACAAAGCTGTTAAAACTCTAGAAGAAAAAAAACTAATTTTAGAAAAAGCCTACGAAACTTTGTATGATCTCAATCAAGAATACAACGAAGTACTCACGCATAAAACAGCCAAATTAGATCAACTCAGAACAACGCTCGATGAAGGAACCACGGCCCCAAAAATCGATCAAATGAAAACCTATCTAAAAACCGTCGACGAAAAACTCGTAGAAAAGAAAAAGAAAGTCATTGCACAGCAAAAAGTGGTCGATGAAGCGCAAAAACAAGTAGATATTGCAACCGATCATCTATTTCAAAAAAAGAAAGAATTAGAAAAATTAGAACTTCATAAAGCGGAATGGATCAAAGAAACTCGTCTTCATGTGGAAAGAAAAGAAGCTATAGAGCATGATGAGCAAGGAGCCGCAACCTATGAAATCATGAAAAGAGAGGCTCTCTCAAGAAAAAAAAGACATTCTTCAGATAAAGATAAAAAGTAAAGGCAAAGACATGTCAGGCAAAATCGGAGGACCTTCAGAATCTTCAGGAGAAGAACAAAGAAGAGTGCAGGCGCAGCAGCAAAAAAAAATCGAAAAAATTGAAAAATTAAGCGAAACAGATCCCGATCAAAGAGCGCGCAAACGAAAGTTTGATCAATTCATGCAAAAAGACGAAGCTTCAAAAGCAAAAAAAGAGGGGCCAACTCCCTTTGAACCCTCCTTTCACAAGAAACAAAACTTCGAATCTGCCTCTGCGAACCTCTTCACCCCGCCTCAAACAACATCCCCCGAACTCATCGATCTTGAAGACTCTGCCGTCCCATCGCCTTCCTATTCACCGGCACCGAATCTCTCACAAACACCTCCCGAAACGACTTCCCACGAACCTACAACATCTCACCTTCCAAGCTCATCTTCCTTTCTTCAAGGACCTGCAAATGCTCATCATACAGAAAAACAAACCTCTCCTCATCCCTCCGAGAAAAAAACACACGACAAAAACACAAAAGCGCAAGATCTAAAAATGAAAGAAAACCAAGAAAAACTCTCCTTACAAGCGCAAAGAGAAACAAAAAAACAAAAAAAAATCGAAGAAGAGAAGAAAAAAAAGCAAGCCCCCATCGCAAGTATCTACCAACCGCATAAAGAAAAAGAGATCGCTTCTCGAGACGAGAAAAAAACATCAAAAGGAAAAGAAGCCCATTTAAAAACAATCACTGAAGAGCAAGATCTTCCTTCTCAAAAGCAAAAACAACTCCACGAAGAACTCCCCCCTGAAATTGCCTTTAAAGAAATCACAAGAAAAGAAAAACACACTAAAGAATCTCATCAAACGATTGAAACACCAATACAAATCAGCACAACAACGACAGCAATTCCCTTAGACGCAATCCGATTTGCAGAGACAGCAACTGTAAACGGAGCGCATTATCTCAGCGAACACATTGCAAGTCTTTATTTTAACATGGTCGGCGCCATCTACGCGCAAAGAAGCTCAGGCATCAGCACAACTGAAATTGTATTGAACAGTCCGGCCCTTGCCAATTCAAAATTCTTTGGCGCAAAAATCATTTTAGAAAAATATGACACCGACCCCAATTCTTTCAATATCCGACTTACCGGAACCAATGAAGCCGTAACTCTCTTTAATCAAAACCTTCCCAATCTTTATGCTGCATTCCAAAACGCCAAATTCAATTTCCGCATCGGCAGAATTGAAGCGGAATATTCTACGGAAAAACCTATTTTCCAAAGAAAAGAGTCGGCAAAAGGAAGAGACTTCAATGATGAAGGCGGAGGTTTTGACCAAAACAAAGGATCTTCACAATGACATCGCTTGACATTGCCATTTTAAAACACATACCTCTTCACAAGGAAATCCCTTTATTTGGAAATGCAGATGAATTGAATATGGATCTTTTTTCCTCTCACATCAGCACCCAACTCCACTATGAAAACATCCAATGCCATATCAGAGAGAGAAGATGGAAAGAACCGGAAGATCTTTTACAAGGCCTCGGAACAAAACCAATCGTGACAGCCATTGAAGTATCTCCTCTTGATCCGCCTATCTATTGGGTCATGCCTAAAAAAGATAGAAGCGAACTCATTCAAGAAATCGGATCTCAGCAGTTGCAAAAAAAGATTTTTTCTTCCTCCGTTCTAGAAGATGGCTATTTCCGATACATCCTACTAGAAGCCATGAACTCTTTGCAAAAGCTAGACCCCATTCAACAAATGAGTTTAAATCTCATCGAAGATGAAACGCTTCCTAAAGAAAATGCATTTTGCATCGATATAGAAATCACTCTCAAAGAAAAATCATATTGGGGACGTCTTATTATCTCCGATTCATTTCGCAAACAATGGATTCAACACTTTTCTGCATTTCCGTTAGAATACGCATCCAAAGTAGAATCAAAACACATCGAACTCAAACTCGCCTTAAATATTGGATCGGTTCTATTAAGTCTTAAAGATATCAAAAAATTAAAACCCCTCGACATTCTCATCCCCGATTCTCTGACCTACTCACCCGAATCTATAGAGGCTAGCGGCATCATCACATTAGCAGCGACTCCTCTTTTAAAAGCAAAGATCTCACAAAACCAAATACAAATCGTTGATTTCATCCTTCATCCCAAGGAACACAATATGCAAGAAGATATTAAATTTGACACTGATGCAGAAGATACAGTCACCATTAAAGAACTTCCCTTAGAAGTCTGTATCGAACTTTCCCGTTTCACCATTTCTCTCGGAGAATTGCTTAAACTCAAAGCAGGCAATGTGCTTGATCTCCCTCCTCATACAGAGCAAAGAGTATCACTCTCAATCAATGGAAAAAAGGTAGGCCACGCCGAACTCGTCTCTCTAGGCGAAACTTGGGGCCTCAAAATCCTCGATATCTAAAGTCTCTAAAAGCCACGATATATCAACAATGATTCAAAAATTGACTTTTGCACTCGACCAAAAGTCAATTTTTAAACAGCTTCGACTCAGAGCAGAAAAACGACAAGATCTGCAAGATCACACAAAATAAAGAAGAATACTCAATATAAAACAGAAAAGAGACAGGATATGCATAATCGCAAGCGACATGATAAACAAGATGATAGGATTAAATAAGAAGAAAACAGGATATGCATGATCGCAAGCGGCAGGATAAGCAAGATGATAAGATCAAATAAGAAGAAAACAAGATATGCATGATCACACGTGGCATGATAAGCAAGATAAATTTAGTGCAATCACCGGAGACATTTTAAGATGCTGTTTCGAGGTTATAAACACACTTGGCAGTGGCTTTGCAGAATCAGTATACCGTAATGCTCTTGTGATCGAACTTCAAAATCAAGGTCTAACAGTATCTGCAGAAAAAGGATACGAGATAAACTA
>CAYVDU010000124.1:0-4902 GCA_964450765.1 uncultured bacterium
ATTCGGCAGCTTTCGCACTTGCCAAACTATGCAATTTTTCATTGAAACCACTATAGGATCTTCAACAAAATCCCCATCATCGCTACACTTATCTAAAAATTTTAGATGTTTGCCATGCCATGCTTTAAGAGCTTATTATTCTATGAAGAAAAGCTGCGCTCTCAAGGGTTCAAAAAAATCGCAGGCATCGATGAAGCAGGCAGAGGACCTCTTGCAGGTCCTGTTGTAGCGGCAAGCTGCATTCTGCCTCAAGGCGTTATCTTTGAAGAACTCAATGACAGCAAACAACTCACTAAAGCACAAAGAGACTCTCTTTTCCGAGCTATCACGACACATCCTGATATTGTATTTGGAATTGGCAGTGCCAGCGTTGAAGAAATCGATGAATATAACATTTTGCAAGCTACCCTGATTGCAATGCAAAGAGCTGTGCAAAATCTCTCCAGAACCCCGGATTATCTTTTAATCGATGGCAATAAGGCGCCCTATTTTTCGATTCCCTTACTCACAATTGTAGAAGGAGATTGTCAGTCAGCATCCATTGCTGCTGCATCCGTCATCGCAAAAGTCACAAGAGATCAGTGGATGGAAGAACTCGACCAGAAATGGCCTCAATACGGATTTAAAAAGCACAAAGGATATGGAACCAAAGCACATAAAGATGCTTTGGTTCAATGGGGTCCCTGTCCAATTCACAGAAAAACATTCAAATATTAAGAAGAACCTTCTTGTGTTGTCTCTTGAGACTTCTCAGTATCTGCTACGTATTGTTCGCGAACCTTAGCTGCCTTTCCTGAACGTCCTCTCAAATAATACAACTTCGCTCTACGGACTTTCCCTGAACGAACCACCTCAATACTCGCAATACGAGGACTATGAACCAAAAACACTCGATCCATGCTAGAACCATACGCTGTACGATACAAAGTAAAAGTCTCAGAAAGACCTCTTCCCTTTTTAGCAACGACAGTTCCCATAAACGCCTGAAGACGTTCTTTTTCACCCTCGATAATACGGGTGTTTACACGTACTGTATCCCCAATATTAAACATAGGAATACTCGCTTTCATATATTCTTTTTCTAACTCTTCAATCACTAGCGACATGACTCTCCTTGCACTAAATCGGGACGAACCCGGCATGTTTTTTTTATTGCTTCTTGTTTTCGAAATTTACGGATCTCTGCGTGGTGTCCCTCTCTAAGGACTGCAGGAACTTCCATCCCTTCAAAAACTTCCGGTCTTGTATAATGAGGCCCGTCAAAGATCCCATCCTGAAAAGAATCCTCTTCAACCGCATTCGGGTGGCCGATCACCCCTGGTATAAAACGAGAAACAGCCTCAACGACAACAATGGCTGCAGCACAACCGCTCGTTAAAACATAATCTCCAATACTAATCTCTTCATCGACATAATTCTGTAAAACACGCTCATCGATCCCTTCATAATGACCAGATAGAAGGATGAGATGCTCTTCTTTAGCCAACTCCTGGCACTTCTTTGCCGTCAGCAGCGATCCTTGAGGAGAAAGGTAAATCACTCGAGAGCGAGACCTCCTCACACTTTGAATCGCTTTCGCCACAGGCTCAGGGCAAAGAACCATACCGGGTCCCCCGCCAAAAGGACGATCATCCACCCGCCGCCTATTTTCAGAAAAATCTCGGATATCAACATGCCGAATGTGAAGCAAGCCATTTTCTCTGGCTCGCATCAGCATACTTACATCAAAGGGCCCTCGAAAATAAGAGGGGAAAAGCGACAAGATATCAATGTCCATTCAGAGATAACTTACTTATTTTTTACGCTTCGCTCTTCGCTTGACCGTTTTTGCCACACGAGCCTGTGTAAGGCCTTGGACTACTTCAGGAGCAGTCATCGCAACAAGACTTTTCACTCGATCGCTAATTTGAGCTCCCACTCCTAGCCAATATTGAACACGAGGCACATCGATAAAATAATTTTTATCGTTCGGAGCGAATGGATTATACCATCCCAATTTTTCTACGTATTTTCCATCTCGTGGATAGCGAGAATCTGTTACAACGATACGAAAACGCTGGCGGCTACTTGCCCCTTGTTGTCTCATGCGTATAATCAACGCCATTTGTTACCTTTCATTTGATTTTTAATATCTTGCAATCCTGAAAGACTTGGGATCCCCTTCATCTTTTTTAGATCAGGCATATTCTTCATTAATTGCTTCATTCGCGCAAAGCCCTTCACCATTCGGTTCACTTCTTCCAAAGCAACCCCGCTGCCTTTAGCTATTCTTTTACGACGCGAATGAGAAAGTTCTACTTTTTCTTCTCTTTCATCAAAAGTCATTGACAAAACAACAGCTTCTGTCTGAGCAAATTGTTTATCAGAAAAATCCAAGTCCCCCAAAGAACTCATCCCTGGCAGCATCTTCAACAGGCTCTTCAGAGAACCCATTTTCTTGACCATTCCCATCTGCTGCAAGTAATCGGCATAAGTAAAAGTCGCCTTACGGAGTTTTTGCTCCATTTTACGACTCTCCTCCTCATTAAAATGCTCTTCAGCCTTCTTGACCAAATTAATGACATCGCCCATTCCCAAAATACGATCTGCCATCGACTTTGGATTGAACAATTGAAAATCTCCAATTTTTTCACCAATCCCTTCGAACTTCAAAGGTTTTTTAGTGACATGACGAATCGAAATTGCAGCACCTGCTCTGGCACTTCCATCCAACATAGTCAAGATTGAACCAGTAATCCCAACTCCCTTATCAAATTCTGCAGCAACTCTGACCACATCTTGCCCCGCTCCCGCATTCGCTACAAATAGAACTTCCGAAGGAGAAAGAAGCTTAGAAATTTCGGTGAGTTCCTTCATCAAGACTTCGTCTAAATGAAGTCTTCCTGCTGTATCCACGATAAGCACATCATACTGCTCGGCATTCACCTTCTCGAGCGCCTTTTTTGCAACCAAAATGGGCTTCATTTCTCCATCAATGCTAAATACATCAACTCCAATATCACGTCCCAATTTCTTCAACTGCTCCACAGCAGCAGGCCTTTGCAAATCACAGGCAGCGAGTAAAATCTTTTTCTTTATCTCTTTCTTCCCAATATACGCCGCCAACTTCGCGCATGTTGTTGTTTTTCCTGACCCTTGTAATCCGCAAAGCATCAAAACAGCAGGTTTTTTAGTAAGCTCTAAAGGAACTTCATCACTCCCCATTAAAGCCACAAGCTCATCATGCACAATTTTCGTAAATTGCTGAGCTGGGTCTACCGACTTCAGTACAGATTCCCCAAGAGCTTTTTCTTTCACTGCGTTCACAAATTGGCTAACGACACCGAAATTAACATCGGCATCCAGCAAAGCTAAACGAATTGTCTTTACAGCCTCAGAGATATTATCTTCCGTGAGTACCTTTTTACCGGCAATCGAAGACAACAAACCCTGTAATTTTTCAGTGAGAGAATTAAACATAATGGGGTAGAATACTCGAAAAAGTTATTGCTTTTCAAGGAAAAAGAAACGATCTTTTCCAGACCAGTCCTGAACCAACTTCGTCTTTTTCCAAAGAGACGATGCAAAAATTTCTTGAACAGCCTTCCCTTGGGCAGATCCAATCTCTAAAAACATCTTTCCGTGAGGCTTCAAACAAGCCCCCGCATCGCGTGCAAGCCTCTCATAGAACTCCACCCCCCTCTCACCCCCAAGAAGCGCTAATTTTGGCTCAAAATCGCGTACAGACCGATCTAATGCGAGAAATTCTTGAGAAGAAACATAAGGAGGATTGCAAACTAAAATATCTACTGCACGTCCCTGCATAGCAGACGTAAAATCCCCAAGAATAACCTCCGCAGAAACATCATTTCTTTGAATGTTTTCTTGAGCAAGACTCAAAGCATCTGAAGAAATATCTGATAAAGTCACATGAAGCTGTGGAAATTTTTTCTTTAAAGAAATACCAATACATCCGGATCCTGTGCATAAATCCCATAAAGACATGGCATCTCCCATGTTTTTACTCACAAAATCCACCAAAATTTCTGTTTCAGGGCGAGGAATTAAAACCCGAGAATCAACACGAAACGTACACCCAAAAAACGGCACCTCGCCAAGCACGTACTCAACAGGCTCTTCTTTCGCTACGCGCTTCAACCACTCCTTCAATAAAACGAGCTCTTCGTCCAACATAGGACGATCAAATTGCATATAAAGATCAATGCGCTTGCAAGAGAGAAGATGAGCCAAAAGATCCTCGGAAAGCCGCCTAGCTCTTTCAATTCCTTTCTTTTGCAAAAATGCACTTGAGAGCTGCAACACGTCTAATAAAGATTTCACGAGCGAAGTTTCTCTTGGTAAAAATGATTCACTAAAGGCACCGTTAAATCGTCCAGATCCCCTTCCATCACCCGATCTAGCTTATAAAGAGTTAAATTGACTCGATGATCAGTGACTCGATTTTGAGGGAAATTATATGTGCGAATTCTCTCCGAACGATCGCCGCTTCCCATTTGACTCAGGCGCAAAGAAGACAACTCTTCCTGAGATTTACGCCTCTGCTCTTCTGCAATTCTAGCAGAAAGCAGCCTCATCGCTTTTTCACGATTCTTATGCTGACTTCGATCATCTTGACAAGCAACAACTGTTCCAGTTGGAATGTGGGTAATTCGAACAGCTGAATCCGTTCGGTTTACGTGCTGACCACCAGCGCCGGAGGCTCGATATGTATCAATCCGAAGATCTTTTTCTTCAATACGAACCGTGTCATCGTCTGTTGGCTCCAACAAAACAGCAACCGTAATCGCAGACGTGTGGACTCGCCCTTGAGTCTCTGTTTCAGGAACCCTTTGGACTCGATGAGTCCCTGCCTCATGCTGCATGAGACGAAACACATTTTGACCGGAAATCGACGCGATATAT
>CAYVDU010000125.1:0-4862 GCA_964450765.1 uncultured bacterium
CTTGAATTGCGGATCCATCCAAGCTTTTGCAACGACTTGAGCCCATTTTTTCTTTTGTTCTTCGTGATTTTTTTTCATTTGTCTCTCCATTTTTAGGATATATTTTTAGTTGTTCTCTCCAGAGAAAAACTATTTTTTTATCCCTTAAATTTTTTTATATAGAGTGATCTATTTTCGGGCAATTGTTTTAACAAGAAATAATCTTCATTTAAATTAGAACAAACTATATCCGTAGGATTCTCGGAAGGTTTTTTCGTAGAGGTCTTTGGTTTCTTGATAAGCAGTTGCTAAGGATTCTTGATTTTCTTTAGATCCGGTGGAAGGGTGATGATGGAAATATTTCCCGAAAATTTGTTCGCAATCTTGAGCGTATTTTTGCGTGTGAAGAATGTGGTCATGCCAAACTTCGTCGATTTCTGGAGTTGGTGCACAATGAGATTCTGGGTATAGGATAGCTAAGGTAAGGAAGTTTTTATATTTTCTTACAATGTCTTGAGCATCTTGTGGACTCCATCCTTTCTTGCCGACCATTCTAGAGACGATGTATTGCAAGTCTAAATTTAGAATGGATTGTATTGGATTTTCTGAAACTTTTGAAGTCGGGCTGATGAGGTGTTCGTGTTCATTGTTTTTTGCTGGGGATGGAATCATTCTTTCGTTGTGATCAGAAGAGAGGGGTTTTGTAGAGGAGTGATTTTTGCAAGTAGGACAATGTGTGTTTTTCAAAATGCGGTGAGAGATGATGGATGAATTTAGAAATTGATAGGACAAGATTGTGGATTCTATATTTGGATTGGAACCTTGTACGATCCATTTAAAAATTTCATTGGCGGTTATATTGTGTGTTAAGGCTGTTGTTGTTCGAGTGTTTGTTTGATTGATTGTGATAGGAATTTTTGCTTGTATTTCTTGTTCGAGTGTTTCGTAGGCAGTGTTATTGAGTATATTTAAGAGGCAATCTAGACAAGATGTCTTTTCTGGAATAAAGAGAGGTCCAATCCATGTCTTAGAGGAGGTTGGTTGTATGAGTAAGTAGGGTGCTTTTGATTGGAGATATAATTCTCTGATTTGTGGATGACGGTAGTTGTCAGTGACAACAATGGATAGATTTCCTTGATCTTTCACTTGTAAAGATAGGCTTTTAAGGATTGAGATCAGCGGTTTTGTCGAGACGTCTCCAAAAGACTTCACGGTGATGGAGGTTTTTTGTATGCGATCTTCTGCGTCTTTTGGAAGAACGTTTAAAAGATGACAAAGAGCTTGGATATGTTTAGGGAGTTTTGAGGAAGATTCTTCTAAAAAGCCTTTTTCTTGTAGGCGAAGCAATGCATAATAGATTTCGGTGATTGAGATTTTTTTTTCTAAACGTTGTATCATTTGATCTGTGGAATACGTTCCTTTTGAAAGATAGGGAGCCAGTAATGCATAAGATTCTCCTTCAAGGAGATGGAGCGATTGATTTTCAATGAAAAGGATCACACGTTTTTCCGAAATCACTTCAGCTTGGATAAATGCTTTAAAACAAGGAAATTGTATGTCCATACTAATTTTTTTGAGGGTTGATCTTTGATCTTCTTTTAGGTGACAAATCAATATTTGACAACCTATAATTTTTGGCGATCGAACATATCTTTAAAGATGCCCGGGATTTTGGAAAGCTCTTCAAAAGTGCCTGTTTGGGCGATTCGGCCTTTATCGAGTACGTAGATGCGATCTGCATGCTGAATCGTGCTCAGGCGCTGTGCGATCACGATTCTTGTGACATTGAGAGAGTCGATATTTTTGGTGACAAGGCGTTGTGTTTGATTGTCGAGAGCAGATGTTGCTTCATCAAACATGAGAATGGATGGAGATCCGATGAGGGCTCTTGCGAGAAGAAGCCTCTGCTTTTGTCCGCCTGAAAGAGTGTTTCCGTTGGTCGCAATAAATGTGTGCAGTCCCATGGGGAAGGCAAGAAGGTCTTCTTTAAAGCCTGAAAGTTCGATGGCTTGTTTAATCTGGGTCGGGCTGTAGATACCCCCTCCTATGATATTTTCATAGATCGTTCCTGTCATGATATTGGATGTTTGGAGGACAGATCCGATTTGATTGCGAAGAGAGTTGAGGTTTAGGGTGGCTATGTTTTGATCATCATAGTAAATGACCCCGGATGATGGCTTTTCAAAGCCAAGAAGAAGGCGAACCAGTGTTGATTTGCCGCTGCCGGAGGCCCCCACAATGCCGATAAATTCTCCAGCTTGGGCTGTCAAAGAGATGTTGTCTAGTGTAGGAGGTAATGAGGGATCGTAATGGAAGGTCATATTGGCAATGTCGATTTTCCCTGATAATGTCTTGGAGCGTACATTGTGCGAGTGTTCTTCAACGGGTTCCTCAAGGATCACTTTTGTTCGATGCCAGAAAGGAAGGATTGCCACTAAAGAGATGATCGTTTCATTGAATGGGTAGATGGCTAAAGAAAAACTTCCGAATGCAATATTGAATGCAAGGAAGTCGGAGAGCGCTAAATTTTTAATGCCAATGATTTCGATCATGGTGAAATAGATGACCCACATGGAAAAAATGGGTAAAGAGGCGCTGTATGTGGAAACGATGTTTTGAATGTTTTGCGCTTTCATCTTTAGGGATTTGCTTTTTGTGAATTGAAAGGCCCAGTGGGCAAAGGCGTTTTTTTCGGAGCCTGTGGTGCGCAATTTGCTGATGCCGGAGACGATTTGGAGGGTTGTGCCTTGTAAGGTTTCTTGTATTTGTGCTTCCTGCGTTAGAAAAGTTGCTTTTTTGCGAATCAATAATAAAGTGGCAAGGAGGCTTAATGCCGCTATCAATGCACTGATTAGTCCGAGTAGGGGGGAATAAATAAACATCATAATCAGATAGAACACGGAAAAAAAACCGTTGAGGATGGTGTAGGTTGCGTTATCGGTAATGAGTTGGCGGATGGCTTCTATTGATGCCATTTTCCAAAAGAGGGCTCCCGCACTGAATTTACGAAAAAAAGAAGGGGAGAGTTTGAGGAGTCGATCCCACAGGGCTGTTTGAGTAAAGTGAATGACAAGGCCTTCAAATTTTAAAAAGCAAAAATTACGTAAAAAATAAAAGATCATAAAGCCGATAGAAGCAAATATGAGTCCTAAAAAAAGATAAGAGCTTAAAGAGATGCTTTTTAAAGGGATTGCATATTTAAATAGAAGAGATGTGGAAATAGGCAGTAAGAAGCTAATGATGGTGGCTCCGATTCCGTAAAGAAGAAGAGATACATCGGATTTGAAATAGGTTTTGAGGATATGGGTCCATATTTGTTTGCCGTTTTTTACATTGCTTGGGATTGGCGGGTAAAACATGTAAGCAATAGGATCGATATTTTCAAATTTTGTCGTTTTTTTATTAGGGAGAATAATGGCCCCATCTATATAGGCAACCGGGATCCCATTTTGAAAGCAAAGAAGGGGTCCTAGGTGTTCTTTTGTCGATTCTTGATCTAAGATCACTTTGCGATATCTGATTTGAGACGCCTCGCAAATCATTTTCAGATTGTCTGTATGTTTGGAATGTGTAAATTCGATATTGAGTTTACGGCCAATGTGCAAAAGTGCTTTTTCTAAAGAAGTTTTTGCAGTTTGTGAAAAAAGAGGCTCGGTTTCTGAAAGAAGTTCTTTGCTTTGCTCTAATGCTTCTTGAAATGTTTTTTCTTGTTCTGTGATACGGTTTTTTCGGTGAAGATCGTTCTCTGCGTCGTATTTTTTAAGATATAATGGGAAGGCTACATTAAAAAGAGTATTCAATGAGAGGATTGCTTTTTTCCATTCATGAAGAATCGGGGTCGGAATGATTCGGATTTGAGATTTTATAGAGGTTTTTACCCACATTGGATGCATGAGAGGAAACACGCTTGAATTGGGCTTGAGGCTGAGAGTTTTGTTGTCGCTAATGAGTAGCTCTCCTTCGATGACTTTAACCCATACAAGGTGTTTGCCGAATGTCAAAATTTGTGAAGTATCGTAGGAAATTAGCTTCTCTTCTTGAGACGACTTGATTTCAATGTTGGATGCGGTGATTTGATTTCCTTGCGGAAGAGGGCTATGAAAACAAAAGACAAGGGCTTCAATCCAAGGTTCGATGAGTGTTTCGTCGAGATTTGGAAGTTGGTCGATAGGATGTTCGTAGAGACGCGATTTCTCAGCGCTGACTACAGAAAGAGAGTTGTTTGAAAAAAGAATCGAGCCTTTGTAGGGGGTTGAAAAGTGAGATGCTATGAGGTGAATCGGAGATCCTTCTACAAAAAAAACGGCATTTTCTTTGTCTAAAAGAAATGGAGTCTGTTTAGAAATTTCATGCAGTGTTCCTGTTGATCGAAAGAGCTTTTCTATAGACATTGAAAACTCTCGCTTAAAATAAGTTCTTGATAGATGCCGGGGATGTTTTTTAACTCTTCGTGAGTTCCTCTTTGTACGAGTTTTCCCTGATTGAGCACAAGAATTTCGTCGCAATCTTGAATGGTGCTTAAACGGTGTGCAATCATGAGAGTGGAGCATCCTCGAAGGGTAATCCGATCTGCAATTTCTTTTTCTACTTTTGAATCGAGCGCGCTCATGGCTTCATCGAGGATGAGGATAGGGGGATTGTAAAGGAGAGCTCTTGCAATTTCGAGTCTTTGTCTTTGCCCACCACTCATGTTTTTGCCGCCTTCGGTGAGCAGTGAATCATAGTGATCAGGCCGCAAAATGATCTCTTCATGAATGCAGGCATCTTGGCTTGCTCGAATGAGGATTTCTTCGGGGATTGTGGTATTCCATAGAGTGATGTTTTCTCGAATAGTGCCGGAGAAAATAAAAATGTCTTGATCGACGGTGGCCATGAGATTGCAA
>CAYVDU010000126.1:0-4838 GCA_964450765.1 uncultured bacterium
AAGAGTCTCCGGATCTAACGAAGCTCCCCCCACCAAGACCCCATCAACATCTTTCTGAGTCATAATAGACTCTACATTTGCTGGTTTTACAGACCCCCCGTACAAAATAGGAATCTTATTTGCCGTTCGTTTACCAAACATTTTGCCTAAAATATTGCGACAACATAAGTGAGTCTCTTCTACAATTTCCGCCGTTGCAACAGATCCCGTTCCAATCGCCCAAACAGGTTCATAAGCCAAGATAAGCCGCTCTACATCTTCCTCTGGAACTCCGTTTAAAGCTGTTTCTATCTGCTCTTGCACAACATGTTCGGTCTTTCCTTGATCTCTCTCTTCTTTCGTCTCTCCCACGCAAAGGATCGGCTGAATATCATCTTGAAAGGCTCTCAGTACTTTTCGATGGATCAGTGCATTGGTCTCGCCGAAAACAAGACGTCTTTCAGAGTGCCCCAAAAGAACAAAGGAAGCTCCAGCCTCTTTAAGCATTAAACTCGCAATCTCCCCCGTGAAAGCACCTTCTCTAGCATCATTCATATTCTGAGCGCCGATCACCACTTGAGAATCTTTCACAAAAGCGCTTGCAGACGCAATCGAAGTAAACGGAACAGCCAAATAAATATTTGCTTTACAACCTTGAATCTTAGGGGTCAATTTTTCAATATAATCTGTCGCCTCTCGAGCCGTTTTGTACATTTTCCAATTGGCTACAACATACACTTCTCGTCCCATCAGCTCTCCCTAGAAACTATCAACGATAATGGATCGTTCATAGATTTTGCAATTAAATTATATCGATTCTTCTACCATTTTCGGTAGATACCGAAAATGATTCAAAAATCGGTTTCTAGACGAGATTGAAAGCTGCCAAATTTTCAAAAAAACAAAGTGGATTGTATTTCATGAATACTATCCACTTTGCTTTTTTTAGAAATTTGGCGCTTTGAACTCGCCTAAAAACCGATTCTTGAATCATTTTCGGTATATGTTCTTTTTTGATATCATGCATGAAATATGAAAATATTTTCCGTATCCGAGCTTACATACGCTATTAAATCACTCATAGAACCTCCTTTCCGTGCCATTACTCTCAGAGGAGAAATCAGCAATTTTAAATCGCAAACATCCGGACATCTATATTTTTCTTTAAAAGACAGCACAAGCCAAATCTCAGCTGTGCTTTTCAAAGGAAACGCATCTCAGCTTTCTCGCCCTCCGAAAGATGGAGACCAAGTACAAGTGCAAGGAGAAGTCAGCTTGTACATGCCTCGAGGGCAATATCAACTCGTGATTCGCGAACTTCAATTTCTAGGACAAGGGGAACTCCTTTTAAAACTTCAGCTGCTTAAAGAAGAACTCCAAAAAAGAGGATGGTTTGAAACATCTTTAAAAAAACCTCTACCCAAATATCCTAAAAAAATCGGTATTGTTACAAGCCCTACAGGTGCCGTTATCCAAGATATCGTCCATGTATTAACGCGCCGCTTTGCCAATGTGCAGATTCTTCTTAATCCTGTGAAAGTGCAAGGTCCCGGCTCTGCCGAAGAAATCGCAAAAGCAATCCACGATTTTAATCGTTTTCAATTAGCAGATGTGCTGATTATAGGACGCGGCGGAGGCAGCATTGAGGATTTATGGGCCTTCAATGAGGAAATTGTGGCTAGAGCAATCCATGAATCCACCATTCCCATTATTTCAGCTGTAGGACATGAAACAGACGTAACCATTGCTGATTTTGTCGCAGATAGACGAGCCCCCACACCTTCAGCTGCTGCCGAAATTGCCATCGCTGAAAAGTCAAATATCCTTCAATTTCTAACGCAAACAAAAACAATCATCCACTCCAAACTGCAAACACAGATCGATGCAACACAAAAACGTTTAATTGCCTTAAAAAAACACCCTCTGCTGGGCTCTCCTCGCGCCATTTTAACACAGTTTGTTCAATCGCTCGATTACCTTCGATCGGATTTAAATGATGTTGCAAAGCAAACAAATCTTCAAAAAAAAATGAAGCTATCTTCCATAAAACAAAGACTTGAGCTTCTCTCCCCCTCTTCACATCTAAAAACACTCAAAAACCAACTCATCCCCTACCCTCAAAGGATCTCTCTCTCTATGCTATCTTTGATCCGGCTCAAAAAAGATCGACTTAAAAGTCTTTACGATCATCTACACTCTCTCAATCCGCAAAATGTACTCAAAAAAGGCTATACCCTTGTTTTTTCAAAAGAAAATACTCTGATTAGCGAAGCAAAATCAGTCCAATTAAATACCGATCTCGTTATTATGTTCCATGACGGAAAAATAAAAACCACAACAAAAGACCTCCTATGAAAACAGAAAACACCTTATCCTACGAACAGGCGTTCGAACGTCTAGAAAAAATTTTAGAATTAATGAACAGTGGGAAAGTTTCTTTAGAAGAATCTCTCAAACTCTACGAAGAAGCTGAAAAACTAATGAATTTTTGTTCGAGCTCCCTCTCTTCTGCTGAGAAAAAAATCGAACAACTCATGAAAAACCGAAACGGGGATCTTGCTTTAGATGCCAAAGAGCAACCCAAAACAGAACCCCTATTGTTCTCATAACTATTTCCGAGAAAGCTGAAAGGAGCGGACGAATTTCGCAAAAAGAGCTTCTTCTCCTCCACCTTCTTTCCCTTCCATAGCCATTAAAAAGAGCTTATTGCCAACCATTAGAGCTTGACCTCGGAAATAATTAGCCCCTCCTTGCACTAAAAAGTGAATTGCCTGATGACCATTCCAATCGATTTTCTCAGCAAACACCAACTCATTATCCGCATGATGCGAAACAATTCCCTGAACCAAGGCTTCTAATCCAGCGGATTCCTGACCTTGCGCTAAAGGCTGAGGATAAGTAGCAACAAGAAGCAAAAATACAGCTTTATTTTCAAAAGCAGATACATACACATCATATAAAAGCTTCTGTCCACCTGCTAAATTCAACACCTGCTGAATCAATTGAGGAGGCGATGGAAACGCAATCGAGCATTCTCCGCCTTTCATATACACTTGTTTCCAAGACAGATTAGGAAGAGATGGAGTATCAGCGTGGGCCACTGAACGGAAAAATAAATGAGCCATAAATAGGGCAAAGGCTAAAAACCAAATTCCTAATTTTTTTGTCGCTAGACTTTTCATAAACCTTTATCTCCTATTAACGCATCTGACTAAAAATCAATTTACCTTCATTCAGCATTTGAAATACGGTGTTTGAATTTTCTACAGCCATATTCAACGCATATAGACTTAAAGAATACACAACACCGGACACAATGATCAAAAGCAAGGCTGATACAAGTACGTTACCAATCGCCCGAATGACAGAAAAGGATTGAACCTCAGCCAAAGCATTCAAATAAATCACCAAAGACCAAACAGCAAATACAACTTTAATCATTAAGATCGAAAATAAAACGACTCCTTCAGCATTTGTAAATGCCGCTGTGTCCAGAGGAGATACAAATAAACGTCCACCAAAAAGAAACATCAAAGCAATCCACAGCGCGCAACTCACAATCAAAGGAACGCAAGACCATGCGTAAGCAGCTCTAATTTCCTGGAAATTTCCCCTGCCCTTAAATAACTTTCCCACCCATAAAATAATCCAACTCGAAATAGAAAGAGCCACATAGCCCCAAAGAGGAGAAAGAATCAAGGCCATAAAAAACAAAACAATCGGACCAAATGAATACCCTAGATACAAAGACTGAAATGAACTTAAGAGAGAAGGAAATCCATAGATAGCCGCTAAAATCCAAAGGGATCGATTCGGATTCGTAGCCGCAATCTGCCGAATGGTTGCCTTCGGTTGCGTCCAAATTTCCAACCACGGATTAGAATCTCTCATGAATACCGCCTAGAACCTTTACATTTTTCAATATAATTTTATATTAAGATTAAAAACACAACAAATCAATAGAAATATAACAAATACAAATTAAAACAAAACAAACAGCTAAACATTAACTACTTTAAAAAAGAATAAAGAGCGTCTTGAATCAACGGATATTTAAATCCAAATCCCATTTCAGCCAGCTTTTCAGGAGAAACACGCGTACTGCCAAGCAACATTTCATCGGCAGAGACGCCAAGCAAACAACGTAAAACCCATGCGGGAATTTTCAAATAGGCCTTTGTATGTAAACATCTTGCAATTTCCAAAGATAATTCTTTTTGCCGTACCGGATAAGGAGAGACAAAATTCACCGCTCCTTGAATCTCTTTTTGAAGAACAAATTCCATCGCATGCAGCAAATCATCTAAAGAAATCCAACTAACCCATTGATTCCCAGATCCTAATTTCGCCCCAACACCCCACCGGTATAAAGGAAGAAGTCTCTGTATAATGCCCCCTCGAGGTCCGATAACAACACCAAATCGAGCATGAACAACTCGCACCTTATAAGACGAAAGCCTAGAGCTTGCTTTTTCCCATTCAGAACAAACAGACGATAAAAAGCCGGAACCAATCTCACTTGATTCATTTAATAGTTCCTCTCCACGATTCCCATAAAAACCAACAGCAGACGCCGAGATAAAAACACGAGGTTTGACTTTTACAGAAGATAAAATATCTGCAAGAAATGTGGTGCTCAGCACTCGGCTTTCTAAAATCTTTTGTTTTTTTCGATCACTCCAACGTTCAACAGACAATGGCTCTCCTGCCAAATGAATCACGGCATCAAACCCATCAAAACAAGCAAGTTCCGCCTGTTTTTTCTCTGGATTCCAAGAAATGCATTGGGATGATCGGCACAAGCGGCTTAAAGCAGTAACATCATGGCCAAGGGAAGATAAAAATAAAGACAAAGAAGC
>CAYVDU010000127.1:0-2675 GCA_964450765.1 uncultured bacterium
ACAAAATCCATTCCAAATATCCACCCTCATAGATCCATACAAATGGGGGCTCGCTATCGATTTTACGCAATACAAAATCGGCCCAATCAAAAGTCAAGACAGATAACGACTCTGAAGTGCGCAAATAGTAAGAGACAAACTTTTTTAAATCCTCTAGAGGATTTTCAATCTGTTTGATTTTCCCCGCTTTCAAACAATACACATTCGTTTTATTAAGACCCGCGAGCACTGCTAAAATTTCAGGCCACGATTTTAAAAAAGAAGCGAGCGTATCATCTCCCAAATAAAGGGCGCCCTCTTTCAATGCATAAGGAACGTCTCCCACAATTCGAATCCGAAAACCCTCTTCGCACTCCCACTCAATCGAAGGAAGCTCTAAAAAATCAAGAGACTCTCTTGACTCTAAGGAGGTTTCTAAAAAAGAAATTTTTTGAATCTCTTGACCCCATTTTTTCAAAAGATCAAGCCTTTCGTTATATTTGTCTTTTACATCGATAGAAAAAGCCTCTTTAAAAAGACCAAATGCTTCATCAAGAGTCTCTTCGAGCACTGCATCAAACGGCATATGAAACGAAGATCGAAGAACGGAAGATCTTTTCATCATAAAAGAAGAAGGCGATCGATCTTTCAAAAAAAGACGCTCTACTCTCTGTAAGTAGTATTTCCAAGGATGTCTCGCAAAAAAAACAAGATCCGAAAGAGAAAGGATCAAATCCTGACTGATTTTTTTTTCTTCAGGAACTTGCAATGAAAAACGGCGCTCTGTCATGACAAGCGGAAGGATCTCTTTTTTCTCTACGACTCTACATAGACTCTGAGACAGCGAGGCTCCCATCACTTGAAGAAGATCTTGTACAACAAAAGACGGAGCGATTTCAGATCCATCATCCAAAGAAAGATGCCGATAGCTGATTCTTAAATAGGAAGATACATTCATCAGAGCTTGTAAAAACACATAACGATCCCGATCTGAAGCGTCTGGAATATAAAAAGACTCCTTCTTCAGTAAATTCATAGACGAAGCCTTGGATTTTTTCGGGAAAGCATCCTCATCCATACCTAATAAAAATAAAGCTGTCGCAGGAGTGATGCAGCCTTCTGCCATCGATCCGATTCTTACGGCATGAAGATGATTTCCATTCATCGAACCAAACGATGGTTTTTGTAAAAGCCGCCAAACAAAATCCAATGAATACTCATCTTCTTTTAATGAAAAAAAAGCCTCTTTCCACTCTTTTAACTGATCGCAAAAACAAGAAAAAGCACGACTCTCTTCTTGAGTTGACAAATCAGGCGATAAATATTTCTTTTGCAAAGCTTCAATAGACAAAGACCAATTCATCCAATTTTGAGATTTTAAAGCCAAAGAATGCAAATCTTCATAAAGAGACTGTAAAAGAACAAAAAATTCTTCAAAATAAACAATTTCAGAAAGAACAAGTCCACTTGTTTTTTTCCCTAAAGAAAGGGTCATCGTCTCATGAATAAACAGACAAATCCCTTCTTTCCAATCACTTGACAAAGAAAAAATTTCTCTTAAGAAAAAAATCATCTTCTCTTTTGTTTTCTCATCCCATTTTTGCTGCCGAGCAAAACTTCTGTTTTCAAAAAGAAAAGTGAGCTCATCGCACGTCCATTTTTTTTGAGCCAAAGAAAAAAGACAGCCTAGTCCTTGATAAAAAGAAGATTTACGGCTCAAAGAAAGAGACAAAAATCGATAAGGGACAAAAGAAAAAACATATTCAATGAGAGGAATATAAGGCTCAATATCTGGAGCTAAAATAGCAATTTCTGAAAAAGCAATTCCTTTCTTCTCGTTCAACGAAAGAATTTCTAGATATACAGTTTCAACTTCCTTAAGAAGAGAGCTCCCGGCTCGAAATACACAAATCGAATCATCTTTTTGTAAACAAGAAAAATCACTCACTTCAAAAAACAAAATATCTCTTTGCATTCTTGAAAGAAGAGAATCCGGCTCCTTAAACTCCAAATCATACGACTCTTCAATCTCGAACGGAAAATCGTCCCATATTTTCAATGTTTCCTTTCCAAGCTTTCCCCAATTGGCAAGAAGAGGAGGCTCTTCTAAAAAAGAAGACTCTATTTGCTGCCAAACGGCAAGAGATCCTTTCTTCTTCTTCCAAAAAGAAGATAATGATTTTCTTTCTCGATCTGTGGAAACATCTCCCCAGTAATGCATACAAGGGGAAAACGAATAAAAAAAAGCCTCGGAATGACGCTCTAAAAAATGCCACGCCAAAGGCGGTAAAAAATCAAATCCGAAACAATAAATAGGATCATCTCTTTCAATCTCCTTTACCCAAACATCTAAAGGGAAGCAAAAACCATTTTCTTTCCAAAGAGAGGAAAAAAGCTTCATTTGGAAGCCCTCTTTTTGCGATATCGAATATTTCCCATACTCAAAAAATAAAGAAGAAAGCTGAAAACTGAGGTCTGTCCTCTTTTTCACATCTTTGCCCACAAAAACATCGATTTCAGGATCCGACGTCTCTTTCAAAGCCCTATCAATCAAAGAAACCATCTCTGTCGGAGAGGGGAAACAAGAGGAAGACATTTGTGTAAAAGCATCTAAAGATACAATTCTATACCCTATCAATCCTTGAGAAGGCAAACAAACGGCTAACTGCAAAGACAGCCATTCTTTCAACGCTTGA
>CAYVDU010000127.1:2685-4799 GCA_964450765.1 uncultured bacterium
CCATTTTTTTTGAAGCAACCTATCTTTACGGACTGAGATATCTTCTGCCAAGCGCCTTGCCAGGCAAGAAAAATTTTGACTGAGAACTAGTCTATGCGATGTCGGCATTTTAGATGTGCTTCCGATTTTTGAGGTTGCAAGGGGGTGCATCTCCGTAGTATAAACTTAAGAGCAGATGCGCCTCCCACTAATTTAAGAGTTTTGAGCATAACATGCGTTGGCTTTTTCGTACGGATTTTCGCTCTTTCTATTTGCTCAATGCAACGCAATTTTTAGGAGCTCTCAATGACAATATCTTTAAACTCCTCGTTATTTACCTCTTGATCCATACCCAAGGGCCTGAATTTGCTAACACCATCTTATCTCTTGCAGGAGCGATTTTCGTCATTCCCTTTTTGCTATTTTCATCCGGAGCTGGAGTTCTTGCCGATAAAATCAGCAAAAGGACCGTGATTGTCATTTCCAAGGCAATGGAAGTCTCCGTCATGATCTTTGCTGTTTTTTCAGTCTATTTAAAATGGAGCTTCGGAGCTTATTTTGCTCTTTTTTTATTGGCTTGCCACAGCGCTTTATTCGGACCTGCCAAATATGGAATTATCCCAGAGCTTGTAGAGTCCAAAATGGTTTCCAGAGCAAACGGATCAATTGCCTCCTTGACATACCTTGCGATTATTTTAGGAACTTTTCTTGCTTCTTTTCTCACGGACATTACAGATAAAAACTTTACACTGATCGCAATATTTTGCCTGATCATTGCAATTACAGGACTCATTACATCTTTAGGGATTATTCGAACTGAACCCCAAAGGTCCACAAAGAAAATCAACCCATTTTTTCTCTATGAAATCTATCAAACCCTCAAAATGAGCTGGAATATCCCTCACCTACTCACATGCATATTTGGGTCTTCTTTTTTTCTTTTTGTGGGGGCATTCACACAACTCAACATCATCCCGTTTGCTATGGAATCACTCCACTTAAGCGACGTTGGAGGAGGCTATCTTTTCCTCCCAACGGCGATGGGAATTGCAGTGGGATCCGTTCTTTCCGGCCGTATTGCCAAAGACAAAGTGGAACCTGGAATCTCTTGTATTGCCGGGTTTTTCATTGCCCTATTTTTTATTCTTCTTTCCATTTTTTCCTTCTCTCTCATCATAACCATCATTCTTCTTACCTTACTCGGCATTGTAGGGGGAAGCTACCTTATTCCCTTCGATTCGTTCATTCAAATCAATAGCCCGGATCAGAAGAGAGGACAAGTGATTGCTTCTTCCAATTTTTTTAGCTTCATTGGCGTCTTTATGGCAGCGATCTACCTTTATTTTGTCAGTGAAGAACTAGGACTTTCCGCATCAAACAGTTTCGGACTCATTGGAGTTCTCTCTTTTTTAATTAACTGCGTTGTCACAGGCAGACTCTCCAGTTTATTCTTCCCCTTCTTAGCAAATAAAATTTTAAAACGTTTCCGAATATTACAATGGCCGTGTCCTCCCCTAGAACACTCCCAGGTATTTATTCTAAAAAGCAACTCCTGGCTTGATGTCATCTCTCTTTTCGGGAAAATGCCCAAACTCAAAATCTTTTTGCCGGGACTCTTATTTCGCCAATTTCCTTGGATCAATCATTTCTTCGACACCATTGAAATTACCCCGCCCCTCATTCAAGATCCAACCTCCTTGCAGAAAATTTCAACGCTAATTGCAAAGGCTCAAACTAAAAACGAAAGAGTGTGTATTTTTATTCGCAAACAAAAAAATGCTGAAGCGCTTATCGACCATTATTCGAATGTCTTAAAAAAACTTCATTATCCTGCACAAACATTTATCATAGAAAAACAACAAATCCCAACCAAAGTCTTATTCTTTCATTTTTCTAGAAAACGACTCTCCATTCAAGCCGCCGATGAACGCACATAGAACCTAAATAATGATAGCGAATTGAAAGCAAAAACCATACAATTTGTTCCGTTAATAAATACGAGAAAAGTCAATGACGCAACCTATTCAAGTCTTTCTTGGAGAAAAAACAACATGTCCGGCCACCTCCCAAAAATTTTTCTCTTTTATAGTGGTTTCAATGAAAAATTGCATAGTTTGGCTGTGCCAAAGCGCCGA
>CAYVDU010000128.1:0-4785 GCA_964450765.1 uncultured bacterium
AATACTACCTGCTTTGCGTTCTTAAAAATTTGACAGCTTTCAATCTCGTCTAAAACCCGATTCTTGAATCATTTTCGGTATATAGGGTGTGTATGTGTGCACTGAACAACGCACTTATCCTCACACGTTTATTCTGTGCTCACTGTGAATTCACACCATTTTTCTCTTAAAAGCAATTGTTAACACCTACTCAGACGTCATTTGAGCATACTCTTTCCAAAGAGAATAATGAGGGGCCATGTGCCCTCCTTCGTCTCCCACGATCACGTTTACCCTCTCGTCAGCTTGACTGCCTTGAAGTCGCTCAATGTAAAGTTGATTATCTCTATTCGATAGGACTTCATCCTTTTTGTCAAAATAGAGCAAAACATTTAGAGAAAGCCCTTTGAGCATCTTTACTGAGTCGATTGGCTTAAAACCATTCTCTCGGTATTTTTTGGCTAAAATTTCAAACTCCTCTGAGGGACCTCTAAAATCCATGATTTCTTCTACAGATTTAAGTGGGGCATCTAAGACAACGATTCCTCGTTGAATAGCAGAAAGGAGTTTCTTTTTTTCTTCGACTCCAACTCCTATTCTTTTGAGCGCTGAATCATGAGCTGATCCATTAAGCACCGCAATCGCATTTATGACAGCACCGCCCCCAGCAGAAAACCCATAGAGATCGATCGATTCAAGCTCTTGGTCTATAACGATTTTCTTCATAACATAAAAAGCTGGAAGGAGTTCATCAATTGTACCAAAAGAGGCGGTTTTTGGATCGTATTGCTTCCCTTGTTTAATATCGTGCTCAGGAAAGTTAAAGCTCACTAAAGCAGCTTTTGGATGATATAAACTCTTTAAAACGTCGGCGATTTGATAATTGTCTCCATATCCGTGAAAGCAAATGATCGTACGCTGATTACTTCCAGGTAAGAAATAGAGATGGAGATCATAATTAAAGGGACATTCAGCTTCCGCAAACCCTAGAAACGGAGCGAACAAAAATGCTAAAACCATCTTTATCATTTCCCTACCTCTTTCAACGTATCTTTTAAGCATATGAACCAAGTGTTGCTAAACCAGAAGAACGTGAATCATTATATCCGTCACAAAGTGAGCTGCCATAGCTGTCCAAAGCTATTGGCAATATCTTGCCTTGTTCCAAAACCCTCAGGAGTCTCTCCTAAAAGCATCATAAGCTCCGCATCCCATGCGAGTCCTTTCGCTTTCAATTTTTCCAAGTCCTCTTTGAGCTTGGCAGGAACATTCTTGGCCGCCTGAATCAAAAGAGCCCTTTTTGACCCAAAACGCTGCATCAGCGTCGCTGGCGCTAAACCAACTACTTTACCCACATCAGCTAGGGTAAAAGCTTCTGGCCCCTTCTCGCTGATGACAAAGAGGACTTTTTCCAATACAAGAGCGTCATCAATGATTTTTTTAGGCGGCATAACCCCTCATTTGCAACTGAATGTAAATGAATGATTATTCACAATCAATTATTTTTCAACATTCTTACAGTTAACACATTGAGTTTTCCAAGAAATTTGACAAACGTATATGAAGAATAAAAGCAAAGTTGTTATTTTTTAATTTAAAAACTAGGGTTATTGACCCTCACGTTACGTGATAGCTTAGAATAGAGCCATTCTTTAAAATCATAGGGATTTAAAGAGAGAAAACGATGGCTTATACAGTTCAGAAATTAGCTTCACTTTCAGGAGTGAGTGTTCGCACCCTTCATCATTATGATGAAATCGGACTCTTGAAACCAGCCTATATCGGTGAAAACGGGTATCGATACTACGGGCAAGAACAGCTGTTACTCCTACAGCAGATTCTTTTCTTTCGCAATCTGGGATTCGAGTTGAAAAAGATTGGTGAGATCGTGAAGAAAAACGATTTTGACAGAATCGCAGCTCTTTATTCTCATCGAAAAATGTTGATGAGAGAATTGGAAAAGACGACTGAACTGATTGAAACCATCGACAACACCATCGAACACTTACAAGGTAAGAAAAAAATGAAAGACAATCAATTCTTTAAGGGATTGAACTCCCCAAAACAGAAAGAATACGAAAAGTATCTTATCGACAGCGGAAGGCACACAGATGAGGAACTCAGGGTTGGACGTAAACGACTCGAAAAATGGCAGCCCGAAGATTGGGCAAAAGTACAGGCTGAATGGGATGCTTTACTCAAAGATTACGTGAGTGCTATTGAAAAAGGCCCCAATTCTCCTGAAGCTTTTGCTTGCGTGAAGCGCCATCTTCAGTACCTGGGTCGATTTGGGATTGAGGCGAAAAAGGAAGGGCTCGCAGAAAGAGCCAGTTTCTATTTGGGGCATCCCGACTGGAAAAAGACCTTTGAACCGTATCATCCCAAGTTGCAAGAGTTTATTCTCGCAGCAATGGAGAGTTACGCAAATGATTAATGCTTTGTCGTATTTGGCCATGCTCCCCACTGCAGGGTTTTGCTATCAATACTTTGCCAGCCAACGGGATGAAAAAAATCACCCTCCACCAGGAGACTTGATCGACGTTGGTGGCTACAGGCTTCATATCCAATGCCAAGGAGAAGAACGCCCTGGGGTTCCTACCATCGTTATTGAAACGGGAATATGGGACAGCTCTCAGAGTTGGAAGATCGTCCAATCAAATATCTCCACAGTAGCGCGAATTTGTACCTATGATCGAGCTGGATATGGTTGGAGTGATTCAGGACCTAATCCTCGCACATTTGAACAGATGACACGAGAATTAAAGGTTTTATTGGAGAAAAAGAGCATTCACCCACCCTTCATTTTTGTTGGTCACTCTCTAGGAGGTCCAATTTCGCGCTATTATCAAAGTCAGTATCCTGATGATATAGCTGGGATGATTTTTGTAGATGCTATACACAAAGAAATACCAATATTTTCCCGTACTTTTAGAGTGGTTAGTCAGGCTTTCTCCTTTCTTTCGTATTTTGGAGTCCTAAGGCTATTATTTAGATTCTGTCCCTCTATGAGCGCTAATCCCCAATGGACTTCCTCGATGCAAAAAACATATACCGCCTGCCATCAAACAAAAATAAAGGCATTTGCAACTTGTCTGAAAGAATGGGATAACTATGAGACTAACTTTAGAAGCTTGAAAGCTAACGCAAGATCTCTAGAGGCCATTCCAGTTACCGTAATCTCCAGAGACCCAAAGCAGCCTATTCGGCCTGGAATGACAGAAGAAGCTCTACACAAAAACCGTGAGGAACTAGAAAAATTAAAAAAACAGCATCTGGATGAATCTCCGCACGCTCGATTTATAGTTGCTGAGAGAAGCGGCCATCTGGTTCAGCTCGATCGACCTGATGTCATCATTGAAGAAATTCAAAGGATGATTGACTGTCTACTTTTACACAAGATTACATGTGAAAGAGAAATTTAAAAGAGCCAGGAACAGCTTTTAATTGCCGTTCGATTAAATTTGGAAACGCTCTGCCCCTCCGTTTCAAATCTTCGTTTGCCCAGGGATAAATCCCTGTATCCATTAAGAGTTGCACTGCGGATAGGATCAATTCAGCACATTCTCTGGGATACTCAGTATGAAAAATTCCTTCATCACAGCCTTGCTGAATAAGCTTCTCATAGATGGGGGTAAGCTTTATCAGAGTTTCTACTAAAATACGAATATGCATTCCAGCATTGGTGGGGCGGTGAAGCTGATGGAGCAGCTCTGGATGTTCTTTAGCCATATTTCCAAGCTCAACCAGCTTCTTAATCTTCTTTAACGCATTTCCCTTGATATTTTTGAGCTTAACCTCAATTTCATTAAGACGAGCATCGACCATGTCAATAACAACAGCTTCGAGAAGGTCTTCTTTGGAATCAAAATAATGATAAATCGTCCCTTTAGCGATGCCTAGATGATCCATCACATCTTGCAGCGTGGCCTTTTCGTATTCTTTTGCAAGAAATAGCTTCGCTGCCGCTTTGATTATCTCTGTTTTCCGAACGGTTGGGTTTTTAACGATTCTTTTCATAGTCCTTTAACTTAAGAGCATTGGCTGCTTTTGTTGTTTGTTTTAAACCACGTTTCTTGAAATAGTCTACCAATTTTCCTGGCATGAATGATCCGATTCGATAAAGCCATCTGCTATACGTTGAACCTTTCATAATTCGGAGGCTCATATCAGCCAATGCTTGATTCTCTTTAATGAAAGGTCTCATAATTTCTTCATATCGAGAAAAAGCAGCTTCAGGATCGCCGTGAGCCTCGAACAGCTCCCCTGCTAAAACATAGGCTCCTGCAATTGCAATGCTTGTTCCTTGCCCTGAAAGTGGGGTTGCAGAGTAAGCTGCATCGCCCACTAACGCAACTCGGCCTGTCGACCAACAAGGCATATGAATTTGCGCCATCGAATCGAAATAAAAATCAGGGCTTTCTTCCATGGCTTCGAGAATTTTTGGGAACATATCCCATTTTGAACCAGCAAAAATCTCCGAAATGAACTTCTGCTGCTCTTTTAGCTCACGTGAATGGCAAAACTTCGATGAGGAAAAAGCGATTGCAACGGTAGCCTTCGTATTTTTCCGATCACGATATAAATTCACAAATTTTTGAAGAGTGTGCTGTTCGATTTCACAATCATTCAAATTAAGGAAATTAGGAAAAGTCCAGACTGAAACATAAATCCCTAAATCCTTTGAGAATTGAGATTCTTCACCGAACACTAACTTTCTCACCTTTGAATGAAGCCCATCGGCTCCGATCACTAAATCGAAGCTACGAGGAGAATGTTTTTCAAATTCTACGTCCACAGAATCGGAGC
>CAYVDU010000129.1:0-4717 GCA_964450765.1 uncultured bacterium
ATTGAATTTCATAGCAAAACAACATAATTCTGTTTGTCTTGCTAGTCAAGAGCCTCATGCAATACAATCTGCTTTACGTTCTTGGAAATTTAGCGCTTTGAGCTCGCCTAAAAATCGATTCTTGAACCTTTTTCGGTATATAGTGGTTCCACTTGAAAGTCCTCTATATTTTTCTTTTTTCTGCGCTTCTGCGCTTTCTCTTTTCTTCTGCGCTGATCCTTAAGTTTTTATTCACCAGAACCTGATCGAAACAAAGAACTTTCAACTGGAACGGGTATATATATCTAAAAATGAGCGTTAACAGAAAGCATGGCAGTAATGAATTTAGCAGTATTTCTCCCAACGACAGTAAACCACACGCCTCCAATCATTCCTGCTTCCCGGCTCCAATTGTATTCTACTGCAGGGGCTAAACTATATTCATCTCGGGATGGGTGTGTCATTTTTTCTTTTGTTTTTCCAGAAAAACGATCTTTATCTCGATGTGTATAGACTCCATCGCAAGCAAGAGCCCATCTCTGAGTTAAACTATATTGAAGAGCCATATTCGCATGCCAAAAATTACCCGGATATTCCGTTCCTCGCGTGCTTCTATCGCCTCCATATACATTCAGCCCCCTGACTCGAACGGGAACGCCAAATCGATAATCAAAAAGAGTTCTAATATTTAAATAGTGTTGTTTTGATACATTCCAGGTCTTAGAAAGATACAACACTGAACCGGGAAAGGCGCAACCTGTTCCTATTGCATCTGTACGCTTTTTTTGAAGAGTTAAATGTTGATAATGTCCATTCGGGATAGTGGCAACTAAAGAGATCTTAATGAATGGCCAAGACACTCTAAAACCACCTTTTAACAATTGAATACCTAATGCAACCAATGTATCCCCAATCCCGGAAAAATGTTGACCTTCCGTCTCTCGATAAATGTATTGAGGGATGACTTGTATTTCCAAAGAATGATAAATGCCCGCTTTTAAGACATTCCTTGATTGCAACATGTAAAAATTAGGGTGAGAATGAACATGCCAATTTTTATCATACCCGCCTACTTCTGTAAAAAAGTTCAAATAAGACTGAAAATTCACATGCCCAAAATCCACAACGTCTGCAGATGACGTCAAAAGAGGCCCGGTAAACCAAGGGCGCGGATAGGAGAACTCTTCAGGTTCCTGAGTTTCTTCACTGTCTGCAAACAATAAAGAAAAAGAACATAGACAACAAAATAGCAAAAACCTTCGATGCATTCCCGAAACCTCTTTCAAGAAGAAAGAGTATATTATGATTCTTCCGAAATCCACTCAATTAATAAGGAATCCAGCCAATGAAATCCTTTTTCATGAGCAGGATTACCCAAGTACCCCATATGGCCCCCTTTTTTTGTTTTATAGAGTTCCACATTGGAAGGTAAAGAATGACTATCCAACGAAGTGCTTGAAACAATCGGATCATCCTCTGATAAAAGAATTCGACAAGGAACAGTAATATCGTTCACAAAATGAACACTGCTGCATTTTGCATAATAATCATGAGCATCCATAAACCCGCAGCGAGGAGCCGTATATAACTGATCCAATTCATATAATGTTAAATCTTTTGGCAACTGAATCCGCGGTAATTCTTTAAACTTTTTATGCAAATAAAGAATCTCGTTTCTAAGAGTGCGATAAAAATACTTCGCGTACACTGCATTTTTTTCTTGTCCCATCATATGAACACTGGACAAAAGATCTACCGGAGGGCTGATTGCAAAAACTTTATGCAAAAAGCGATCGGCTAAATGATGAAGCTCTCCCGCCATTTTCAAAACAATATTGCCTCCCAAAGAAAACCCGATCAGTATCACAGAAGATAAAGGATGATCTTGGTGTATGGCTTTTAAGGCATAAAAAACATCCTCGCTTCGGCCGCTATGATAGATATTCCTCGCCATCCCTCGACCGGAGCCACAGCAACGCATATTAAAACGAACAGATCGAATTCCAAGGGCTTCCAACCGTTGAGCCAATCGAATCAAATAAGGAGACTGGTGAGATCCACAAAGTCCATGAACCATGAATACCGTAACATGATCTTCCTTCCAACCAATAGGCGTGGTAATCTCTAAAGAGATTTTATCTCCATCAGGCAATGACACAATTTTCTGTTGAGAAATAGGTTCGCTTAACCAATTAAAAAAAGAAGAAATGATCGTCTGCTGATGGGGATCGGAAAGAAATGGACAAGGATCAAAATGAAGGTCTCTATGCATAAAAACCAATCACAAATAAAACAAACTTAGTAATTGTATTTATAACTAATTTTTAATAATATGTCAACAAACAAAATAAAACAAAACTAAGAAGGACAAAATATATAAGACAAAAAACCTCTCATCCTCCAAGCCTGCATAAAAGACATAAAGTCATAAGAAACAATCGTCCCTTCTTGCAAAGCAAATGCAGGGTCCATACAGATGATTTGCTTTTTTTGAGCATGAAATCCAATCACAACCATGAGATGACCTCCTAAGTAAGGAAGAGCTCCTCCTTGCAAAGGGCCTTTTACACTCACAATTGTAGGAAGTCCTTGAACCAAACGCTGATACACATCAGAAAAACCTTGAAGGCGCTCCACCCAACAGCGCCATGAAGGTCCCAAACTTTCGAAAGCCGCCGCCACATTAAACACCCAATGACCAAAAATATCAGAACCACGATCCCATACTTTTTGAGCAAATAGCTCCGGAATTAACTCTCTTTTTTGCAAAAGATAATGAATGACAGCCGTCGTCGAAGTGGGCGAACACAAGTGAGAACGCCGTTCATGAAGAAGCTGCATTTGCGAAATCCCCTGCAAAGGTAAAAGAATCCCATGCGACTCAGAATCAAACTCTTGTTCACAAGCTGTGTCACTATTAAGATACACAAAAAGGGCTGAAATATCAGTAAAAACAGCACCGCCTTCAACACAAACTCGAATTCTAAATCCAGTGGCGCGAGATACAGAAGTTAGAATATCTTGATCAAGACAAATCTGACCATCCAAAGCTACATCAGAAGAGCTCCATTGTCCCTGACTGCCCCATTCTGCATAAAACAACCAAGGAGTCCACTCTTCTAGATATATGCTTATAAAAAACCGATAACTCCCGCTTGAAGGGCGCAATGCGTTCCAAGAAAGAATCAGCTCATTGAAAGAACCAACCTCTTTTTCTTCCCAAAAATAAAAATCAGAAACCCTTCGAATCAGCATAGAAAAGAACATCATAAAATTTTTCTGGATTTATCTCCTTTAAATCCTTCATACTGACAAATAAAAGATTGGATTTTTGTATGCCTTTTACAGTCACGATGCCCAAATTATCTCCGACAATGGAAAATGGAACTATTGCAAAATGGCATAAAAAAGTAGGCGATAAAGTAGAATCGGGAGATCTTTTAGTCGAGGTGTCGACAGACAAGGCAACAGTCGAATATAACGCTCTGGACGATGGATACTTAAGAAAGATTATTATTCAAGAAGGAAACTCTGCAAGTATTAATGAGCCTATTGCTGTTTTTTCAGAAAAACCAAACGAAAATATTGATGCTTACATTTCGCAAGAATCTTCATCAAAAAAAGACAAAACACCCAAAACGATAGAACCCCCCTCAGAAACCAAAGAAAAACTCACTCAGACGCAATCTGTCTCTATAGCGCAACCCGTATTCACTCCGGCGCCTCCTTTAAAAAATTATGAGTTTCCATTCCCCTCAGAACAACCTGAGCAACGAATCCCGGCATCTCCTCTTGCCAAAAAACTCGCCAAAGAAAAAGGCATTGATCTTTCTACCGTAAAAGGATCTGGACCTAGCGGCCGAGTCACGAGTCGAGACCTAAATTTGGGACAACCCGATCAAATCGTGACCTTTGGAAGAAGAGAATTGCCGACCACGACTCCAGGAACTTTCGATGAAATTCCCCTCTCTTCAATGAGACGCGTCATTGCTGAAAGACTTCAGCAAGCAAAGCAATCGATTCCGCATATTTATTTACAACAAGAAATTGATGCGTCTGAACTTATTTCGACTAGAGAACAGCTCAAAAATGGGAATTTAAAAGTCTCCATTAATGACTTTATCATCAGAGCTTCTGCTCTCGCACTAAAAGAACATCCTCATTGCAACAGCGGATTTAATGCAGCCTCTCAATCCATCCTTCTTTTCAAGACCATTGATATCTCTGTAGCAGTGACCGTTGAAGGGGGCTTGATTACTCCAATCATCCGTCATGCCGACTACAAAAACTTAGGAGAAATCTCTTCAGAAGTCAAAGATCTGGCGCTGCGCGCAAAAGCTGGCAAACTCAAACCGGAAGAATACCAAGGCGGCTCTTTTACAATCTCGAATCTAGGGATGTTTGGAATTAGCGCGTTCTCTGCCATTATCAACCCTCCTCAGGCTGCGATTCTCGCTGTCGGCGGTATTGAAGATTGTGCAAGAGTCAAAAACGGAAATATCCAACCTGGAAAAAAGATGACGCTAACGCTCTCTGCAGATCATCGAGTCATCGATGGCGCCGAAGCGGCACAATTTTTAAAATCAATCCAAAAGTATTTAGAAAATCCAGCTCTCTTGCTACTGTGATATAGTGGATTAAATTATAAATTGCACATTTTGGCTAATACCATTTATGAAAAATAATATTGAATTGCAGCTGCGTGAAAGCTGCAATTCAATGTTATTTTTCATAAATG
>CAYVDU010000130.1:0-3380 GCA_964450765.1 uncultured bacterium
GGGTCTCAGTTTCCCCGAGTCCCACCATAATTCCAGATTTGACAAAGAGGGTTTTTTGAGAGAGTTTAGCGTGTTTTAATACGCTTAAAGAGCGTTCGTATTCTGCTTTGTGCCGTACTCGAGGAGAGAGGAGGCGCACTGTTTCAACATTGTGGTTGAAGATTTCTGGTTTTTCCTCAAGGACGATATCCAAAAGAGAAAGATTGCCTGAGAAATCAGATGTCAGAACTTCAGTGGTTGCCTCTGGGTGGATATGGCGGATGGCGCGGATAATTTTTGCGATGTGTGAAGCTCCTTGATCTGTTAAATCGTCGCGAGCTACCATCGTGATCACCACATGTCTCAAGCCTAATTCTTTGGCAGAATGAGCGATTCTTTCGGGTTCATCTTGTTCCGGGGCTTTGGGTGTTTTAGAAAAATCGATATCGCAAAAGCCGCAGTTGCGTGTGCATTCTTTTCCAAGAGCTAAAAAGGTGGCTGTTTTTTTTGTGTAGCATTCTAGACGATTGGGGCATTTCGCCTCTTCGCAAACAGTGTTAAGTCGATATTTTTGGACAATGTCGTTTGTTTGAAAAAGATGATCTCCCGAGGGAATTTTTCGATGAAGAAAGCTGGGGAATCTTCCTCTTGGTGCTTCGTCCGGATTTTCTGGTAAGATGTTGAGCTTCTTCATTAGATTTTTTTTCTCGGTGGTAGGTGAATGGGTGTATACAGAGCAACTCCTGCAGCTTCGTGCCAAACTTCCGCCATTGTCGGGTGGGCATGAATCGTTTGTAAAACACATTCTAAAGGAATCTCATTTTCGATAGCGAGAGCCATTTCGGCAATCAGATTTGCTGCTTCATGGCCAATGATGGTAGCTCCTAAGATTTGTCCTGTTTTGCTGTCTGCAACGATTTGAGCAAACCCATCTGTTTCTTTGGAGGCTTGTGCTTTTCCAATGGCCTGAAAAGGGACTCTTCCCACTGTTGTCTTGATGCCTTTTGCTTTTGCTTCTTCTTCGGAAATTCCGACGCTTGCCACTTCAGGCGTTGTAAAAATGACCGCGGGGACTGCGTTATAATGCGCTTTTGCATCGCCTTTACAGGCATTGATTGCCGCAACAATTCCTTGGTGGGAGGCAACATGAGCTAGCATCGCTTTTCCGGTAAGATCTCCGATGGCAAAAATCCCCCTTACATCTGTTTCCATCGATGCGTTGACGGGGATGAAACCTTTGTCGTCTGTTTTAAGGCCTGCCTTTTCTAGGGATAGTCCCTCTGTAAATGGTTTTCGTCCAACAGCAATGAGTGCGATATCTGCTTGTATTGAGGAGCCGGATGCAAGAGAAATTTCTACGTCTTTCTTTGAGGCTTTGATGGTGTTTACTTTTGTATTTGCCTGAATGTTGATGCCTCTTTTTGTAAATGAAGAGGTCATAAATTCAGAAACAAGAGGCCCTTGCAAAGATAAGATGGAGGGAAGAGCTTCTAGAATCGTGACTTGAGATCCTAATTCGTGAAAAAGACAAGCGAATTCACATCCAATGTAGCCGCCTCCGATGATAGCGAGTTTTTTTGGGATTTCTTTGAGCTGCAAAATGGAGGTGGAGTTGAGGATTCGTTGGTGATCGCAAGGGAACGCTTTGACATCAAAAGGGACGGATCCTGTCGCAATCATGATGTTTTCTGCATGAATGTATATGTTGGAGGGGTCGAGGACTTTGATCGTACGAGGGGATTCAAATTGGGCGAGTCCCGCATAAAGATCGATTTTATTGGATTTCATGAGTCCATCAAGTCCTTTTCTCATTGTGGCGATGACATCATCTTTTCTTTTGTTCATCACCGAAAAATCAATGGAGATAGGTCCTGTTTGAATGCCAAACTCTTGAGCTCTTTTGATTTGATGCAGAAGGCTGCTAGAACTTAAAAGTGTTTTCGTGGGGATGCAGCCGACATTTAGGCATGTGCCTCCGAGTTGATCTTTTTCAATGAGAGCGACGGTTTTCCCGAGCTGTGCGGCTTTGATTGCGGCGACATATCCTCCAGGTCCTGCTCCAATGATTGCAATGTCATAGGTTTTTTCTTGAGCCATTTTCGCCTCTGTTTCAGGTATTTGATATGCCCAAACGACTTCAAAATTGGGTTTTTAAGCTGCAAAGAAAGCTGCCGCATTTAAACGATCGTAAATGACCTTGTATTCATTAATACTAGGTCATTTGCGATCGTTAGAATCTGGCGCTTTGGCACGCTTAAAAACCCAATTTTGAAGTCGCTTGGGCAGATGAATGCATTTTACCTGAGAGCAAAAAAAAGAGGAAATAGGTATTATTTGATATGGAGGCAGTCTCTTAGGGTTTGTGGGTTGTCTCTTGCCGAGAAAGCGGTTTTGGTATGTGTTTAGGAAAAGGCGGGATATGAAGCC
This sequence comes from uncultured bacterium, assembly GCA_964450765.1. Lineage (GTDB taxonomy): Bacteria > Chlamydiota > Chlamydiia > Chlamydiales > SM23-39 > DAIDHZ01. The sequence goes on from CAYVDU010000130.1 coordinate 2,407, forward strand.
AAAAAAGCGTCAGAAATTGTGTCATAATTGCGAGGGAGGCATTGATGTAGATGTGATTGTTTGCCCTTTTTGCGCAGCTGATTTGCGAGAAGAAAGACCAGAAGAAAGGTCAAGTTCATATCTTGCGTCGATGAAAGAGTCCGCTTCTAAAAGTCAAGTGTCTCAATCTTTGTATTCCTCGGAACCGCGAAAAGTGCAAAAAGAGGAAGTGCTTGAAGAAGAGGTTGCGGCTGTTGTTGCGACTCCGGAAGAAGCAAAAGCTCCCAGCGTATTTTTGCCCACGATTCTATTTACATTGGGTGTTCAGTTATTTCTTTTTGGACTCCTTGTTTTATTGTTTTCTCATAAGGGTGTTGTTGTATTGAAGTGGGATGCCCGTTTTTGGTTTTTTTATATTTTGATGGCATTCCCGTTTTTGATTTTCGGTTATCGGTCTTTGTCTAAACTTTGATTTTTCATAAATATCTGATTGGCAAGTCTTTATATGATGACTCTTGTGCAATTAAGGGTTCGTTCGATTTTTCAGGATGATGTTATAGTGGATTTTTTATAAACACCTATATCTTAATATGTTGCGTATAAAATGAGGTGTTTTTGTGTAGCGAAAAATATAGTATTCAAAAAAATACAGTAAATTTAAAAAAAATCTAATAATTAATTTCTGTTTTATTGTATAATATAAATATAAAAAGTAAAATAAAAAGGATGTATATATGACTATGAATAGAATTCAAGATTTTGATGTTGGTTCGGTTTCTCAAGCTAGTAATTTGCCATCTGCTGTGTCGCAAGAGACGGAAACAAAATGTTCCTCTGTCGCGAAGGCCTCTATGGCAATTCTCTTGGGTTTGGTAGCAGTAGCTGGATTTTGTTTGGCCAGTTCGGCGTTTTTCTCTCCTGATTTACTAAACATGAGCTCTGCAGCACGGTTTGCGACAGGTGGGAAATGCCCGCGTCGGCCAGCCGCGCGAGGG
>CAYVDU010000130.1:3390-4696 GCA_964450765.1 uncultured bacterium
TGCGACAGGTCTTGCAGTGTCTCTTTTATTTGTTGGCGGATCAGCAGCTACGATCCCTCTAAGCGATAATCATAGAATATCAATGGGTCAATCCTCTAGAGAATCAGCGCATTTGATTCGACACCTACCCGATTGAGGTCATCGATTTATCGACAGCTTTCGCGTTAGCAAAAATATGCAATTTATAATTTAATCCACTATAGGATTCAACTGGAACGGATATATCCGTTCCAGTTGAAAGTCTTCTATATTTTTCTTTTTTCTTCTCATACTGATTTTTAGGTTTTTATTCACAAGAATCTGATCGAAATAAAGAGCTTTCAGCTGGGGTCATTATATTCATTGGTTTTTATCAATACGAGGCGAAGATACAAGGGTGTGGTAGGTGTAGTGCCCTTTGTTTTTGTTGATTTTCTTTTGAGATAGCCTTGGATGGAAGAAAATTTCTATATTTAAAAGTCGATAGCACTCATTTTCTTGATTCGTTTTTTCTCCCTTTTTTTTGCACTTTAGAACAAAAGACCTTTCGATACTGATCGGTTTGTTATGTCCGAGTGTCAAGGTGACCGGAGGTAGTAAGAAAGGCTTCGTCATTTGGCCGGGGCCTGGAATTTTAGCCCAGGGGATTTCGTTTTTGAGGAGTTTTTCTTTGATTTCTGAAAAGGCGATATTGGCGAGTCTTTCTCCTTCGATTTCTTTGATGAGTTTCCATTCTGAAATGTAGCTTCGAATAGGTCTTTCTATCAGAGGAACAAGACAGATGGAGACAAGAAGAATGGCAATTAAAACTTCAAAAAGAAGAAAGGGCTGTTTTTTACGCGGATGGATAGATTTGAATGGGTTTGAAGTCAAGGTAATCACAGGCAGTGAGTATATAGCGGATGCCTCTTTTTTCTCCAAAAAGAGCAGGTTCTTTTTTGAGATTGTGAAGATGGCCAAATACACAAATGTGAATGTTGTTTTGCTCTAAAATTTGTGATGCGCGTGAATTTTGCATATTCGGTCCAATCGGAGGGTAATGCGTCATGACAATGCGTAAAGCAGCATTTGGATCCATCATTTGTAGACTGAGCTTGAGTCTTTCTAGTTCCCGATTGAAAATGGCTTCTGAAAGTTCTTTTTGAGCGCATTCTTCAGGATCTAAAGATGTATTGGGCGCTAGTTCTATATGAGATCCGAAAGAATACTCTTCAGTATCCCACAGCCTGGCGCCTCCAATACTTACGCCTTTCCAATGAAAAGCGTTATTTTGGATGACGTGAACGGAGGGGGGAAGCGTTTCGACGACTTTTTTTAGAGATCCCCA
>CAYVDU010000131.1:0-3821 GCA_964450765.1 uncultured bacterium
CTTTTCTCTATAATCTTCATCGCCTTCATCTGGCAGCCTAGCGAGTCCTAATATTTGCCCGAGTCCATCAAGCTGAACTCCGACCGATGTTTCAATCGATCGATCAAATTTCAATGTTTGATTGACATCGTCTATCTCTTGAAATTGAGTGACGAAAGCCTGAATCAGTCGTTGGAAGCGGCTATACTCTCCATCAAGCAAGCTTTGTTGAAACTGCCCGGCGAGAAGCGCAATCGCTCTTTGAACGTAGTTCGGTATTAGGACCATTTGGATGCTTCCTCCTTCGTCATACTGTCACCGTGATGCGCGATAGATCAAATATCGCTATTTCATTCTCTTGGATCGGAATATCCGCCGTTCCATAGAGGGGGCTATCCCCTGGACCGTTAGTGGCTGCAATTTGCATTGCTCCGCTTGCAATCCCTGGGACATTGAAGATTTGAGCGAGAACTCGTTGTAGAAGAACATCGACTCCAATCCCTAGGTTATTTCCATAAGTATTGATGGCGTCTGCTACCAAATCCTGGCCATTGGGAGGGAAGGTCTCTTCAGAATAGAGGGTTAGTGCAACCGTAACCCAAATGTAGATGGGGGTGGGGCGGCTAAAATTGATGACCTGTTGTTCACCTTGTGAGTCGGTAATGGTAAAGGACGTGTTACCGAAGGTTTGGATACCCGCCGGTTTGGTAAGCCAGATTTTATTTGCAACGTCAGCATCAGAACCTCCTTCTACGACTGCTTCGAAACTTTTTGCAAGGCGTCCGCCTTTAAATACAGCTTGCGCTTGGCTTGCGCCACCTGTGACTGAAAATGTTGTAATAATGACTTCCACAGCCTCTTTCATAGAAACAGTGATGGTTCGGTTTGCTGTTCCGCCGACAACAGCAGAGGCGATCTGGGGTTGGTTAGCAATAACGACCGCTATGGCATTCATGGTGTCCAGGTGAGAAGTGGCAAATGTGACAATCGGGAGCGTCTGAATGGTGTTGAAAACGATCGTGATCGTATTACCGGTGACCAAATCCTGATTCAAGACAATGTCGATCGGCTCTTGAGTCATGGTTCTATTTTCGAAAATGAAAGCTGAGGTCACTCCAGGCACTTGTTGCAAGAGGCGAGCTCTGATGGATTCAACGGTACCGGCTCCTAAAAGACGGATGGAATTATTTCTCCTGATACGAAGTTCAGCATCGGTTTCGATGAATCGACCAGTGACGCCAGCTTTTGGATTGTTGATCGAATTCCATCCGGAAATTGGGGTGAGGATTTCCACCAAGGTATTGATAGGAGCTGCAATAGGGGCAAAATTCTGAGAGAGGAAGGTAATGGGTGAGGATTGGGAAGAAATGCTGAGATTTGTCCCTACGCTGATTGAAAAAGGCACATCTGGATCATCAGCAACAATGGATAGGCTTCCTATCAAATCCGTTGCTAAGACAGTTGAAATGGTCGCATTGATGATGCTGGTTAAATTTTGGGATACTGCATTGATCGTTGGCGTGTCAAAAGTCACTGCATAGGTTGGTTGGGATGCTCCTCCAGTTATAACGATCGAATTTACAACCACATTTTTTCCCAAAACGGGAACAATACTGATGATGTTAGGGATTGTGGGTGTGGCAGATAAGACGTCAGGGTTGGCTGCAATCGCAGCGGCTAAATCGGTGAGAGTTTGATCATTGCTCGTATTGAAAGGGACTGCGGCAAGCGTGGTGCCGTTCAGGGTGACAACAATCGAGTTTCCTGTGACAAAGCTTCCCGTGAAAGTGATGATCGGAAGGGAATAAGTGATGGTCTGGTTGTTGATGATAGCTGTGTAAGATTGAGCTGCAGCTGCGCCCACCAAAACAGAAGCAGATGCTGCATTCGACCGTGAAATAAAAGAGTCTGCCTGACAGAAGAAAACGGCCCCTGTGTCCGGAATTCGAGCGAGAGCTCCCTGATTGATGAGGGTGCCTTCTAATCCAGCGCAAACGGCTGTGACATTTGTCTGTTGCGCTGCAAGTCTTGTGATGGCGTTTAATTGAACAACGTTATCAAGGCTGATTCCTTCAGCGGAATTAGGGTATTGGCTGAAGTAGACGTCCTGCATGTTTTCCCATATGTCGGCTTCGACTTTAGAGAGCACGCCGATGAGCTGTCCGAAAATAGACTGTGGATCGAGGTTAATTTCGCCAAAGGCAGCAAGAAGCAAGTTTTGATTCTCTGCATGGATGTCAGGGAGACGTTTGATTTTGAATCCTTGGGGAGTAAGACCAAATTGCGAGGTCATGCTACGAGCTCCTCTGTTAGAGTGATTTCGCCTTGAGTCGTGATCACAGAGAAAATAACTGAATAGACTCGACGCTGAGCATCGAAATTGCTGGAAAAGCTGAGAATTTGGTTAACGCCTGGGGTATCTAGAATTTCTTCTTTAAGAACGCTTTCTATACGAATTTGATTGGGAGCCTTGATGAAGAAATCATCGTAGTAAGGAACACCAGCTGTGGTGTCTAGAAACCATTCTCCTAGAATAAAGCGAAGCCTAATCGCTAAATTTTGAGCGATTTGGTCACGGCCTTCTACGAGCTGAAGGTCAAAGTTTTCTAAGAGTAAGTCGCCGGTTGTAGGATCCAGCGCAATATCTTTCATGAAGCCCCGCTAATTCAAAAACATTTCGTAACGTGTTTACGGTTGGGTCTTTGAGTTAGCAGAGTTGTTGAGAACGCTTATAGGCTATCAAACAAATAGAGTATTAATAGCAAAAAGCTGGGTATTAATTTTATTTGGGTCTTTGAGTTAGTTGAGGAGAGTCGCTTTTAAGGGATGGATCCTTTTATGGAGTCCAAAGCGAACTTTAAAGTTGCGTAATTGGGTACTGTTCCTTGGAAAATTGGGCTTCCTGGCGCTGTCGTCACAGAAGTTGTCAAAATCCCAAGTATACTGCTGACGATATCAAGCAATTCAGTCGATGCATTTCCTATCGCCACTTTTGAAGCTGTGTCAATTTGAATATCTCCACTAGCTTTAATTCTTATACTAGAGTTTTTATACGTTAAAAGCACGTCTTCGTTGTTATCTGATAAAGAATTTTCTGAAAAGGGCATTAGACCCATGATGGCAACGGCATCTGAAAGGTCAAATTTTCTAGGATCATTGGGGGCAACTATACCCCCAACTGATTTCCAAAGATCAGTGCTTCTCTCAATGAAGAGGAGTAAACAATTGTCCCCAGATTTGACGGGAAACGTTAGACTAGCTCCTCCCGATTTCGGGAAAATTACGGGAACATTATTGAGTATGGGCATTTCTTGAGTTGTCCCATCCAAATAACTCTTCTTTAAACAGGGCTGGATTGAAGCCTTTTGCGTCGAGTAGTCATAAGATATGATTTGACCAGGAAGCGCCGTATGGACGTCATATAATTGAAATTGGATAGCCTGTCTCATTGCATCGGTCATTGTGGTCATATTAAGATGATCTCCATGATTGAACGCCAATTCGGACCGAAAGTATCTCCCTCATGCTTGATGGAAAAGACCGAATACGGTCCATCAAGTCCGATTCTCTGCGATTTTACGTTGATTAAGTCTCCTGGCAGAATGTCTGGACGAAGCGTTGTAGTGACGATGTAACCCGTCTTTGGGCCATCTAGGTAAAGACTGGCCCTCTTATCAGTAAATCTCTGGGGGATTCCGATCATGCCGGTGTCGGCATTTATCTCTACAGCTGGCTTAGAAGTGGTCCCAAATTGGGGAATGATTTGGAGCTTTCCATTTTGGACACTCCATTTTAATCCGAGTCTGGATACAGTTTTATCGATCGCATTTTTGCCCATTCCT
>CAYVDU010000131.1:3831-4616 GCA_964450765.1 uncultured bacterium
GAATTCAAAGCCCTGCTCATAAATAATGTTATCAGTAGGAGAAAACTCAGAAATAGTAAGCCCTATTTGCTGCGCGATCGTCTCGACAACCTGGCGCACTGCGACCTTTTCCTTGAAGCTAACGGCAATATTTTTCTGGTTAAGGATTCTCTCTCCGTCGCCGCAGTCCAAAGTAGTGATAATTTCTGGCTGCTCATAAGCATGGCTGACCTGGGTTGTATTCCCAATGAAAAGCAACTGCTCTCCCGCATCTTGGCTGTATCCGGCTGATACAATGACTTGGTCTCCATAGTCTTTAATCCTGTTTCTGTTTTCTTGGCTTAAGTTCCATATTTTTACCGAGGCCGTATTGGCTGACCATGCTAAGTTTTTCTGCATAGAGAAGGCTATCCGCAGATTAGCAAGCTTTATGCTTCCGATGTATCCACTAAAAGTGGAGTTTCTTAGATCAATTTCAACGCTGGCAATTCGGTTAAATCGGGTCATTTAAACAAACTCCCCTAGAGCATAATAAATCAGCTCAGTTACATCTCCCATGTCGTAGCGTTGAATTTTCCCCTGGCCACCGATAATGTTTTCACAGACGATATCTCCGCTTGGCTTGCCATTGGCGACATACTGGGCCGTCAAATCGTAATTAGCGACCACCTTGATGCCGAGAATGATAGGCACCAAATCGCGAGTTAAAATATCCATGACCCAGTATTCATTCATTGCATTCCAACTGAAAGAGAGGACAAAAGTTTGACTACCAAGTTCAATCTGTTCTTGCCATTGCGAGGGTT
>CAYVDU010000132.1:0-4582 GCA_964450765.1 uncultured bacterium
GAACGAAAAAACTTTGGGGGGGATGGATTGGCTGTTGATTTTGATTCTGTGGAAGCAGCAATTGCACTGTATGGTATGAGAGCTGACATAGTAGCAAAAAAAAACAGTAAACAGCTCATTATTGAAATTTTTTATCGTCATAAAGTGGACGAACGAAAGCGAGTAAAAATAATCGGAGCCAACATATCTGCCATAGAAATCGATCTATCCGATTTGAGGCAGGAAAATGTCCAGAACTTGGAAGCTTTCTGGTCGTATATTATTGATGTGCAGCGTATTCAATGGCTGTATAACGCTAAAGCTCATACCCATTATCCAGCGCTTAAAAAGCAATTGGCAATAAAAATTCAAGAGCTGGAAGAGAAATATAAACAGGAAGAAATTGAAGAGCAAGAAGAAGAAAAGAAAGGACTTGAGCCTTCTTTGAATCATTTAAAGGAGCCGCATAGCAAGCAATATTCGGAATCCCACAGACGGCCTCATTTATTGAGTAGAACACCTCTACAAAGAGGTCCTCCCCCTATTGATTTGGTACACTTGTCTAATAGACGCAAAAAAAAGAAATAGAAAACCCATTTTTTAGCTTACATCGGTTTTCCAACTGAAGAAAGTCCTAAAAATAGGATTTTTTTACTCTTGTTTTGTCCAGTTCAGTGCGTAAAAATTGCGTAATTTGGTTGGGTTTGCGGAAAGTTTTGGAGAGGGAGTTTGTGCTTGTTTTATCTATGAAAAAGGCCCGGATTTCCGGGCCCATTTTTTATTTGGAGGTGGAGAGAATCGAACTCTCGTCCTTAGCAAACGCTACATAAATGACTACATGCTTATCGCCTTAAAATACTTTGATCCTGCCGAAAGACGCCACGCTCTAGATCAAAGAGACAACCCTTATCTCGAATCTTCGTTCGGATTATCCAGGAAGACGAAGTTCACACCAAGATGTATGACGGTGATTATCTAAAACTCTTGGTCAAATTTTAGGTCACCGGGCTACTAAGACTGTTAGGTCTTAAGCAGCAGCGAGCAAATCGTTAGATTCGTCGTTTCTATTTAATCGAATATTTTAAGAGGCCAACGATTGTCCTCTACATGCCACCCATGCTTTGTCTCCAAGTCGAAACCTTGACACCCCCGCAAGAAACATAAATCTTATACTTCTTGCGGGGACGTGAAAGCAAATGAGCTATGCCTTCATTGTATCACACTTAGAATTTCCTTCCAAGCCTCTCACCCTAAAAACATTGCGTAATACATTAAAAATAAAAGGCTTAAACCAAGAAAGCGACAAAAACAAAACCAATTTGTTATAATGTTTTGATTTTATAGGTGCGCCATTGTTTCAGTTTGATTCGCAAGAAAGCTTCCCAAATCGAGAAGAAAAAGTCCTCCAATTTTGGAATCTCAAAAATATCTTTCAGAAATCTGTAGAAAATAGAAAAGGATGCCCTATTTTTTCTTTCTACGACGGCCCTCCTTTTGCAACTGGACTTCCCCATTATGGACATCTGCTTGCCGGTACCATCAAAGACGTCGTTCCCCGCTACAAAACAATGAAAGGATTTTATTCTGTCCGTAGATTTGGATGGGATTGCCATGGACTGCCTGTAGAAAATGAAATTGAAAAAGCAAAAGAGCTTTCCGGAGCTTCCGCGATTGAAGCTTTTGGAATCGGAGCCTTCAATGAAGAGTGTCGAAGCATCGTTCTTCGCTATACCTCTGAGTGGAAAAAGACAGTTGAACGGATAGGCAGATGGGTCGATTTCACACACACCTACAAGACAATGGATCTCCATTTCATGGAAAGCGTTTGGTGGGTTTTTCAAGAGCTCTTCAATAGAGGCCTAGTCTATGAAGGCTTTAAAGTCATGCCTTTTTCCATGAAATTAGGCACTCCGATCTCCAATTTTGAGGCTAATTTAAATTATAAAGAAGTCGACGATCCGTCCATTACGGTTGCCTTTAAGCTAATACAAGAAGAAGACACCTACTTTCTCGCTTGGACCACCACTCCATGGACGCTCCCCTCCAATCTTGCTCTCATGGTTGGTTCTCATCACATCTATGCCAAAGTCAAAGATCCTAAAAGCGCTAAATTCTACATCTTGGCAAAAGCGCGCATTCCTTCTGTTTTTAAAGAGGAAGTACAAATCATTGAAGAATTTCCAGGGACCAAACTCAATGGCATGCGTTACCACCCTTTATTTCCTTTCTTCAAAGAACAGGCAAACAAAGGAGCTTTTAGAGTCATTTTAGAAGAAGCCGTCTCCATTGAAGATGGAACGGGGATCGTTCATTCAGCTCCCGCCTTTGGAGAACTCGATTTCTTTGCCTGCAAAAGAGAAAATATTGAACCAGTCTGTCCAGTAGACAATAATGGCCGATTTACTGCAGAAGTGCCTCCTTACACCGGTGTTCTTGTCAAAGATGCTGATAAAGAAATCATTCGAGAGCTCAAAAAAAATGGAGCTATTTTCCATCAAGCCACCATCCATCACCGATATCCGTTCTGCTGGAGATCTGATACGCCTCTCATTTACAAAGCCGTTCGCACATGGTTTGTACATGTAGAAAAAATCAAAGAAGATCTTCTTGCTTCCAATGCTCAAATCGAATGGGTGCCTGAATATATTAAAGAAGGACGTTTTGGAAAATGGCTTGAAAATGCAAGAGATTGGGCAATCAGCCGCAATCGCTATTGGGGAACCCCAATCCCTATTTGGAGAAATGAAAAAGGGGATCTTTATGTCGTTGGAAGCATCAAAGAACTCGAAGAACTTACATCTACCAAAATAAACGATTTGCATCGTCACCATATCGACCATCTAACGTTTACAAAAAATGGGTCAACGTATCACCGAATTCCTGAAGTGTTTGACTGCTGGTTTGAATCTGGATCGATGCCCTATGCACAAAACCACTACCCTTTTGAAAAACAAAAGGAATTCGAAACGTCTTTTCCTGCCGATTTTATCGCTGAAGGCATTGATCAAACAAGGGGATGGTTTTACACTCTCACTGTTCTTTCATCAGCTCTTTTTAAAAAACCGGCCTTTAAAAATGTCATCGTCAACGGAATTATTTTGGCTGAAGACGGCAACAAAATGTCGAAAAGACTAAAAAATTACCCAGATCCTGAAGAAGTCATTCGTAAATTTGGAGCAGATAGCGTACGCCTTTATATGCTAAACAGTCCTGCTGTCCAAGCTGAAGATTTGCGTTTTTCAGAAAAAGGCGTCGAGCACATTTTAAGACAAGCGCTCATTCCTCTATGGAACTCATTTGTTTTCCTATCAACCTATGCAAAAATTTATCATTGGAAACCAAAAAACACAGTACCTCAGCCCAAAGCGCTCATCGATCAGTGGCTTCTTTCCATCTCGCAAAAATTGATTCAAGATGTAGAAAAAGCAATGGATGCATACCAACTGAACCAAGCGATCCCTCCGATCATTCATTGTATCGATCAGCTCACCAACTGGTATATTCGAAGATCTCGCACTCGATTTTGGGCGGATGTTGATACTCCGGATAGACAAGAGGCCTTTGAAACACTGCGTTATGTGTTATTGCAACTCGTTCAAGTGGCAGCCCCCTTTGTCCCCTTCTTAACGGAATCGATCTATCAAGAATTAAAAACAGAAACGGATCCTGAATCTGTACATCTTTGCTCATTTCCCAAGGATCAAAAGAACTTAAGAAATGTAGAGCTAGAACAAGAAGTCGAGGCAGCACAAAGTGCGGTCACTTTAGGACATTCTTTACGAAAAGAATATAAAATTAAAGTCAGACAACCTTTACAAAAAGCGCACATCATTTCTTCCAACCAAGAATTACTCAGCGCTCTTAGAAAACAAACACACCTGATTGCTGATGAACTCAATGTAAAACAGATTGAATTTCATCCTGATGAAACACACTTTGTACAGTGGTCGATAAAGCCCAATTTTCCCATTTTAGGGAAAAAAATTGGCAAATTAATGCCGGAAGCACAAAAACAACTTGCCTCCTTGACTCGAACCCAAATTCAAACTCTCATCAAAAATCAACCACTCTCTATTCAAATCGCAGATCAAAAGATCGATCTAGAGCCATCAGATGTGCAAATTGAAAGAAAAGTCAAGACAGGCCTTGCAGCGGGAAATATTGGAGATCTAACACTGGCTCTCGACCTAGAATTAAGCGAAGAGCTCATCGAAGAGGGACTGGCTCGCGAAATGGTGAATAAAATCAACACAATGCGAAAAGAGATGGGATTTGAAGTCACTGATCGCATTCACATCACCATGCAAACCACAGATACTGTAAAAAAATGCTTCCACAAACACGAAGCCTACATCAGCGGAGAGGTTCTTTCTATAGAAACTCGATTCGAAAACTGCGAAAACGGAACTCTATGGGATCTCAATGGGGAAGAAACTTGGATCTCACTCAAGAAGGCGTGACCATTCTTCTACCAAGAAAAATTTAATCCACTATACTAAAGAAAGTCGATTCTTCACCTTTCGATATACTTAACACCAACTGACGAGGTATAGTCGATTGAATTTAAAATTACACATTTTGGCTGGCGCGAAAGCTGTCGAAT
>CAYVDU010000133.1:0-4571 GCA_964450765.1 uncultured bacterium
ATGATCATGGCCGTATTGAGTTTGGGATTTGTTTCTTTAAATGCAAGTCCGTCTTTACAAGTTTTGCAAGAGACTCAAGAGACACATGAAATTGTAAAACATCTGAAGGTGTACGAAGCGTATCATGATGGATCGTTGATCTCCCTTCGGCGCATAGGCAGAGCGAATGACGGGGGATATGTTGTTCCTGAGCTTGCGATGCGTCTTTCCGATGCAGTGATGGGATATGGGATATCCAATGATATTTCTTTTGAAGATGCGGTAGTCGCTCTGTATGACAAATTCGCCTTTGGATTTGATGGAACTTGTCCGCCTGTACATCCAAAACACAAGAAGTGTCAATTTATCTCCTCTAATATCATCAGTAGTAAGGCTGCCGCTCAGATTCATCCACGGAGCCGTGATGTTTTGCACCCTTTTAAAAAATCGACATCTTTTGATCAGCAACTGGATGCGCTAGGTTTTCGAGGAAAGCCTCTTTTTATCAAGATGGATATCGAAGGCAATGAATACGACACGATGCCTGATATTTTGCGTCATGCAAGTTATGTTACAGGGATTGTTTTGGAAATCCACTTTTTGGAAGATGCGCAAATTCCGCAGGCGCTTTCTCTTTTAAAAATGCTGGATCAAGATTTTTTGTTAGTCCATCTTCATGGGAATAATTGCGCTCCAGGTTGTTTTATTACGTCGAATTCTGCCGGATACATCCCGAGGGTGTTGGAATTGACTTATATCAACAAGAGGTTGGTTGATTCTTATGAAATAGCTCCTCACCAGAATCATCCGAGTGAACTTGATATGCCGAATAATGTGAATGAAATGGACGCCTATTTTGAGGTGTTGGGGGAGTTACCGAGTTCCTAATATAAACTCTCCAACGGTTGTCTCCTCGTAATAATCGCCGTCGATCATTTGAGAAAAGAGATCAGAATCACCGTTTCCGATAGCGCAAGGAGCCAGATTCATCGCTGTGGCTACTAAATACATTGTCTGTATCAGAACTCCTGTATTTTTCAAAATAACAGAGTAGGCCATGGATTCATATTTCCAAGACATTCTCTGAAATCTGGCGGTGATTAGAAATAGAATCTGAGGGGGATTTTGAGCGAGTGTTGCTTCCATAGAAGCTTTGAGGAGAGCTTCTTTTTTTGCAGAATCTACGGGAGAAATAACTTCTAAAGCATGCTGATCCCCAAGATAATGATAAAGATGACTCTCAAGACCTTCGCACTGATGAATGAGAGGATAAATTTCGAGCTCATGGCAAGCTCCGGCTCCAGGATAAGGGCGATGGGTTAATTCGTATTTTCCGCCAGGACTTATTTGTTTGACTCGGGCAGTTCGATATAAAAATTCTCCTAGTTGATGGAGTGTAATTGGGGAGACCCCATGATCGCGGATGGATTGTCTGTTTTCTAGGACATCTGTAAATGGACGATCGGATTGAATGATTGTTTTTAGGTTTGGTTTGAATAGAGGGATGATATTTGAATTCTTGGGTTTTGGGATTGAGGGAAGTGGAGAGATCTCGGGCCAGAATCGAAAAGTCGCTCCTGAGCTTTGTTCGCCTCTTAAACGACTTGTGGTATGAAATGTTAGATCGTGGAATTCCCAACATTTTAAGGAGGGGTTGTTATCGGCATCATTTAGAAAGTCTGCTTGGTAAAGAAGTAAGAAGAAATCATGGATTGATGTTGGATCGATTGTATGAAATTCTTGAATGAACTGTTCCAAACTGATAGGAGTACTCAAAGCGTGTAGAATGGAAAAAGCCATTTGATGTTTGACTTCGAGGACTGCAGACACAAGAGGTGAAGATAAAAGCATTGTCTTATTTTGTACTCGTAAATATGCAAATCGAGACAACTGAAAAGGATGTGTGGGATCTAGTGATTTTGTTTTTATTTTGAATTGCTTTGAATGATAGGGAGTCAGAGAGGCCCAAAGAACATCATGATTGAAGACGGAGTAAGATAATAAGGACGACTGTTTTAGTTCTTCTAGAAAACAAAATAAAAACGGTAGGGCTTCCTCTGATTCATTATATAGAAGACTGTTTCCATATCCTAGTAGGTGTTTGATTCGTTTATATAAAGTTGGAGATGGCTTTCTCCAAGAAACAACCATATGAGGAAATTTCAATTCGATTTGATTTTCTGAAAATATTTGAACTGTAACATCAAGTCTTAAGTGTTCGCGCATCATTCTCTTGAGTTATAAGAAATATGGAATCGGGTTTAATTCTTCTTCGGTGAGCTTTCGTTGAACCAATCCAAGTTCTATAGGCACATCGTAGAGACGTCCGGGAGCGTATCGATTCCAAAAGTTTCGAAGTCCGGGAACAAATACTTTAACTACAGGAAGTCCTATGTCTGGACGAGTTTGATCCAAAACGAGCATTTCAAGTCCTTTACTCTCTACAATTTTTTGACACGCTAAGACATCTTCTTTTATATTTTCTGTGTCCAGGCGCTTGAAATCCGAGCGTTTTCTTTTCTGAGTTTGCGAATCTGGGATCAGATAGGGGTTCCTTTTTAAGGTTTCATTTTGAATCCATTGTCGTATCACTCTTTCTTCTGGAGAGACTAATCGTATTTCTGGCGATTTTTCTAGAAATAACAGAGTTTGATTCATTTCTGTTATAGCTCTTAATAGGGCAATGCTTGGGTCAAAATGAGAACCAAGGCCAAATAAAATTTCTCCTTGGGTTTCGTCATTTTTACAGGAAATTGCGGCAAATGTAGGGATTTTAAGATCCATTGTAACGTCAATGACCCAAAGTTTTCGATTCATTGAGTGATAAGCTGTTGCTATTCTATTGATATGGGGATCGTGAAAACTATTTAAATCTATTTCAGGACGTTGAATGCGAGAATACCACCAGAGAGCAACACTGTCTTTTTCGATGAGTTCGAAAAAACCTTGAAGGATTGCTTCTTCTTTTGTATTTCCAGCTGCACATCCATTGGAGTCGGCAATACAGAACCTGTTTTCATTTTGGGAAAAGGGGTAGCTATAATAACAAAGTGCTGAAGGAATCCATTGAAACGCTTTCTTTGTCAATGACCATACAGGAGTCCAATCTGTTTCTTGGTTAGGATCAAAAGGATGAGGAACAAAATGATAGGGAGAGCAGTTAGGATTTTTCTTATCTCTTACTTTATATTGATTTTCGCTAAATAATAAAATGGAATCGGGATGGATGGCATCATTTTGTATGGATTTGTAGCTTGATCTCTTCTTATATTCGTTTCCTTGGTAAATGCCTGAATAGCGCTCGATGGATTCGCAAAGACAGCTTGTCTTTGCTTGTGCAGAAGTTTTCCCTTTTCCTCCGCTACGACTCCTGGGGTGCTGGTAGGTCCCTTGGGTTTTCCCGTGAAATCTCGTTATCAGATGTTCAGATTCATACGCATGAATTGATTTCAGAGGGTCTTGGTAAGCCGGTATTAAAAAATCAATGATTCCTGTAATAGGACTGATCAAATGTTGATAACTGTTGTAGGTTTCTTCAGAAGATTTAATTCGATGTCCTCCATCTTCTGTGAAGCGTTTCTTTTGGTCGATTAAAGTCAGAGGTTGAGGTTGTAGAGGAGTCGGAGATCCGCAATAAGAACAGTGATATTTTTGAATGACTTGATGGGAAGTGATGGTGGGATTTAGGAAATGGTACGTTAAAATTTTTGCTTCTAGATCAGGGTTGGCTCCTTTGACAATCCATTTGAAGATTTCATTGGCAGCTATCGTGTAGGCGATGGTGTTCATTGTTGAAGGTGTTGGTGTGCGGATCGTGATGGGTTCTTGTTTTTTCTCCTCATGTTCAACAAACATCTCTTCGAAAGAGTTTTGGTGCAGTGTTATTGAAAGACATTCGAAACAGGGACCTTGTTGAGGATTGAAAATAGGACCTATCCAAACTTCAGAGCGTGTTGGTTTGATCAATAGATAAGGAGTGGTTAGATGAAGGCAAAACTCTCGAAGTTTGGGATTTCGGTAATTATCTGTAAGAATGATGAGGAATTGTCCTTGAGCGTCGATTCTGATAGAGAGTTCTCTGAGCGCTTGATGTAGAGCTTTTGTATCATGTTCACCGAATACATGCGTGGAAACGGAAATAGTATTTAAAAGATGGGAAGCAGAATCATAAGAAATGTTCAATAGATTGCATAAGTTTTGAATTTCTTTTGGAAGAATTTTTGAATTTTCTTCAAGGAATCCATGTTTCTCTAAACAAAGAAGAGCATAATAGATCTCAGGTGATTCGAATTGGTCACTTAATTGATCAATGATTTCACTGCAGGAAAGAGTGCCTTGCAAAAGATATGGAGTTAAATGGACGTAGACTTCACCGCTAAGTAAATAGCGCTGATGATTGTCATTAAAAAGCATAACCTGGTTTTTCTGAGAGAGTACTTCTGCATGTATGAAAGTCTTAAAAGATGGATAAGAATGTGAGGTCATATAAAACTCAGGTTCTGAAAAACTGATTTTTGAATTATTTTCGGTATATACCGAAGAAAGGTGAAGAATCGGCTTTTTGACGGAGTTCAAAGCGTCAAATTTCCAAA
>CAYVDU010000134.1:0-4571 GCA_964450765.1 uncultured bacterium
TTTAAATTGATGCGTCAGACCGACTTGACACAGTACTTAAGTAAATCTGTTCTTGCTTTATTTCTGTCTGCCAATCCAAGTCACCTTATGACGGAGACAGGCGGCAAAAATGGATCAGCGTATTTTCGTGATTTTCATTCATTCTTAAGACTTGCTTTGAAAAGTGATGCGTATCAAAAGTGGATGGTATATCCGCCGGAATCAGAAGAGCGTAGAGAGTCTGATATTTTGGTTTCATTGCTGCATAAATTGTGTTTTTCTCTGATTTCAAGAATGGGTGGGATTAAGCAAGAGGCTATTGGCCTTATCCATAGAACTATGCGAAAGGGCGGAGAAGTTCAAGATAAGAAATGGCAAGCAAAAAAAGGGCAAGCACTTTGGGATGAATTGTTATTAGAGGATGAAAAGCTTCGTACTTGGCTCAGTCGATTTTCAAGTGGTCCTTTATTGAAAACTCTAAGTCTTATTCGAGAAGAAGAGGAAAAAGAAGTTCCTACTGCCTTTGATCCTTTGTTTCAGGGGAATTTGCCGATCCATCTTTTTGATCTTCAGAAGGGGAAACGAAAGATTCAGATTTATCGATTGCCTTGCCCGACGCAGCAATTGACTATGGATCGTGCAGAGATTGTAGATGAATTTAGAGGTTTTCTTCGTTTTATTTCTCAAAGCAGCGGAACTCAAAAGCATTTAATGATTCATTTTCAAAATCGTCTTTCTTGGAAAGAGGCGGCGCGAAGCCGGTCTATTGAAGGACTGCAAAAAATTCAGAAGTTTTCATCGCATTTTTTTATTTTGACGCTTCCTAAAGATACGCATTTTTATTATCAGAATAAAGAATTTGAGGGGATAGAGAGCGCAGAGGCATTCTTTACTCTTTTTCAAGATGTTGTTTCTCATCCAGAGGACAATGGGTTTTCTTTTCCTGTACAGTGGAGTAAGAATCTTGTTGCCAATTTTGCCAAGGAAACATTGCCGCTGCTCCATCGATACTTTTTTAACAATCGAAAAAGTCTGACTCGTAAAGAAAGACAAGCCTGTATCGAGTTGTTTTATCAGGTTTTGATTGTGAAGGCAATCGATCTATGTAATCCTCATTCTTTGAGTTTTACTTGCAAAGACGCTATTGATACGTCGGCTGCCGCATCCTCTGAGTTTTATGGTTTCTTGCAATTATTATCGGGAAAGATGAAAACTAAGGAAGAAGTGGATTTTTTCAAGTATCTGATGTATTTTCCTGCACTGTTAATTCGTGAAAGAGTGGTTCATTCAGAACGATTCCATTCAGCGCTGTCTCTATTGGAATGCGTGGATCTTTCAGTGGTTGATTTTGGCAGCGAACTTAAGAAAGATTTATCGATTGATTGGGAGGTTGTCTAGAGGGGAGTTGGAAAACTCCATTTGTGACTTTGGCGCATTTAAATACAAAGTTATTTTTGGTATTTGGTATTAAGTCCAGGTAGTATAAGATGGCTCCTGAAGACGAGGACGTATGGAAGGCTTAAAGAAAATGGGAGAATCGTTTCGCAAGAAACGAGAAGACATGAACCTCACATTGAAAGAAGTGGAGAATGCAACATCAATTCGTATGCTGTATCTTCAGGCAATTGAAGAGGGGCGTGTTCAGCAGTTTTTGTCAACGGTGTATGCGCAAGGTTTTATTCGGCAGTATGCCAATTTTTTGGGTGTTGAATCTGAAAAATTAATGAAAGAGTATCCGGAAGCGTTCCGCTTGCCTATAGAGAAGCAAGATTTTGCGTATGGTATCGGCACTTTGGAAACAAGAGGAAGTCCTCATGGAGGGATTCGCTGGCTGCCGAATCTTATTTGGAGTGTTGCGATTGTAGTGGTCGGTATTTTGGCATGGTATTTTGGAAAGCTTATCGGAGCGTTTTAAATAGGGCTCTTTTAGAAGAGTTCTAATAACCCAAGTGCCAGTTGTTTGTCGCAGCTCGTATTCAGCGACGATCAAGTAGCAACTTGGGTTGATATATAAAATGATTCTTGGCCTTATAATCTTGTTTTGGTAACTTCTGGTTCTATGGATGTTTTGGGCGATTATACGATTCAAAGGCAGTTAGATCATGGTGTGTTTGGCGATGTCTATTTAGCTGAACATCGGTTTATTAAAAAACAATTTATTATTAAAGCGTTGCCGGAAGAAGTTGGGAATGATCCTACATTTTTAAGGCGGTTTGAAACGCAGCTCGCCGAAATCGCTTCTTTAGATCATCCTAATATTGTAAAGATTCATAACGTATCTTGTTCTGAAGGGCGTTATTTTCTTGTCATGGATCCAATCGTAGATTCTTCTTTTGAGGTTGTGAGTTTGGATCGATATTTGGCAAGCAAAGGGGCTTCTTTATCTGAAAAGGAATGTATTCAAATTCTTCGCGATGTTGCAGCTGCCTTGGATTTTGCTCATGATAAAGGGGTGATTCATGGTAGTTTGAATCCGAAAAATATATTGATTCATTCAATTGGATCTCAAGTACGTGCTGTTCTTTCTGATTTTGGAATATTGCGTTTGATGGGAGAAGGTGTGGGATTTCTTCGTTTGTGTAGCGCTCTTTCCTCCGCTATGTTTCCCTTTTCTCACGATCTTTCCGAAAAAGCTTTAGAATTCAGACGTCATTTTGTTCGTAGTTTTGCTTTTTTATCTCCTGAGCAAAAGATGAAAGAGGGCGCTATCGATGAAAAAGTAGATAGCTATGCGTTTGGAGTTCTCTCGTATTATGTGCTCACTCGAAAGATTCCCGAGGGCTGTTTTGATTCTTTATCGCGTCTTTTGGCGGGTTCTTTATTGAATTGGGATTTATTTGTTCATCGATGTTTGCAGGTGCATTCTCATTTGCGTCCGCAGAAATTGCTTGTTTCTCTGGAGGAATCTATCCATTCTCCTAAAACTCCTCTCAAAGAGATGCTTCATTTTTCAGATATTGAAGCAAAAGTGGACACTGTGCAGCAGATGGCCTTTGAATTTGCTCCTAAATTGGAGGAGGCTTCTGTAGCCGTTGTTGCTGAGCCTTTGCCGGGACTTGTTCCTGCATTAAAACCTCAGGAAATTATTCGCCCTGAATACGACCCCGATCCATCCAGTATTTTTCAAAGAGATTTAACGGTTTCGCATTACACTCCGAATAAGGTAGAAATTAAAGAGATTGAACCGATTTTAACGCCAATGGTTGTGATTGCCGGAGGTCAGTATATGCGGGGTGGTAATGAAGG
Source organism: uncultured bacterium (assembly GCA_964450765.1). Lineage (GTDB taxonomy): Bacteria > Chlamydiota > Chlamydiia > Chlamydiales > SM23-39 > DAIDHZ01. The sequence goes on from CAYVDU010000134.1 coordinate 3,226, forward strand.
GGCTCGAGATGAAATGCCTCGGCATATGATTCGGTTATCCAGTTTTGCTTTGGACGTACATCCTGTGACCAATGAGCAATTTGTTCGGTTTTTAACGGTGATGGGAGGGGAGAAAGATCAGCATAATAATGATATTCTCCGTTTAAGAGATTCAAGGATTAAGCGAAGCGGCGGCAAGCTTATTATTGAAGCGGGATATGCTAAACATCCGGTTGTGGGCGTGACGTGGTATGGTGCTGTGGCCTATGCAAGATGGGTCGGGAAACGGCTTCCTTATGAGGCAGAATGGGAAGTCGCAGCACTCGGGGGAAAAGAAGGCATTGTTTTCCCAACAGGAATGGATATTGATCGGTCTTCTGCTAATTTTTTTAGTTCAGATACAACGCCAGTGATGAGCTATGCCCCTAATAGTTTTGGTCTTTATGATATGGCAGGCAATGTATATGATTGGTGTCAAGATTGGTATGCATACAATTATTATGATGCGTCAATGGTAGAGCCGGATCATCCAAAGGGTCCTCAACAAGGGGTTTACCGAGTTTTACGCGGGGGATGTTGGAAGAGTTTGAAAGAAGATTTACGGTGTTCTCATCGACATCGAAATAATCCCGGTGCAGTAAATGGTACATATGGTTTTCGTTGTGCTGCAGATGTGACAGCCTCAGATAAGGTCTTATGAAACGAGTCACTTTTTTCCCAAATATTATTACAGCATTTGGGCTCGCGTGCGGGCTTTTTGTGATCTTCAAAGTCAATACGTTGGGACCCGGCACAGGCGATTATGAAATTGTGCAGATGTCGGCATTTCTTCTTTTGGTCGCGGCTTTAGCTGATTTTATTGATGGGGCTTTAGCAAGAGCGATTCATGCGGAAAGCGAGTTTGGATTTGTTTTTGATTCTTTATCCGACGCGATTTCTTTTGGGGTTGCCCCTTCTGTGTTAATGTTAAGAGCGTTGTCGATAGAGCCAGGATCTTTTCTTTCATTTTTAAGCGCAACCGGGGCTATGGTTTTTTCCATTTGCGGGGTTTTGCGGCTAGTGAGGTTTAATGTAAAAGCAAGAGAGATGAAAGGGAATGTGGCTTTGGAAGAAGCTGAGAAGAAACATTTTACAGGACTGCCCATTCCAGCCTCTGCGATTGCCGCTGTTTCTGCGAACTTATTTTTCTTGTCTCCACAGGTGCGGCAGTGGTTGGATTTATCGAATCATGACCGTGCGATAGTCCTTCCTTGTATTATGATTTTTTTGGGATATTTGATGATTTGCCGTCTTAAATTTCCAAGCTTAAAGATGCTTCGTTTGAGGATTCCTTCTTTCCATCTTGTTTTTCTTGTGGTCGTCGCAAC
>CAYVDU010000135.1:0-4549 GCA_964450765.1 uncultured bacterium
GCAAGCATTGCCTACGCAACAGGTTCTTTATGCAGCCCTCCCGAGGAGCAATCATGTTCAAATTAAACCACTTTCTTTTATTCATTTTTCTCATGACCTCTTCTTGCCACAAAAAAAAGATGACCCCACAAGCACCCGCCTACCCGGTTCAAGTGGGAGAAGCTACAGCAAAAGACATTCCCATCTTTATCGAAGCGCTTGGCCACGTACAATCGATGACAAGCATCGATATTTATTCACGCATTGAAGGAGAGCTCACCGGCGTTTATTTTAAGCAAGGACAAGAAGTCAAACAGGGTGATCTTTTGTTCACGATCGATCCACGTCCTTATCAAGCATCGGTCAAACAAATGCAAGGAGCTCTCGAACAAAGCCTTGCCAATCTTGCTTTAGCTGAAGAAAAAGTAAAACGATATCGTCTTCTGACCAAAGATGAGTTTTATTCTCAAATCGACTATGAAACTCTGCAAGCCAATATGGCGGCAAATGCCGCTTTAGTTTTGGAAAATCAAGGACAGCTTGATCAAGCCAATATCAACCTTGACTATTGCTGGATTTATGCACCGATTGACGGCAAGGTGGGAATTCTCAATATCGATTACGGAAATCTCATTTGCGTAAACTGCCAAAATCCACTGGTAACACTCAATCAAATGGCTCCCATCTTTGTCACGTTTTCGATCCCTGAATTCCAATTGCCTCGCATTCAAAAAGCAATGAGAGAAGCCTCTTTAAAAGTTTTAGCTGCCTATGAATATTTTCAAGGCGAAGACATTTTTGAAGGATCTCTATACATGCTTGACAATACGGTCGACAACAACACCGGAATGATCAAGCTCCGAGCTGTTTTTGAAAACGCGAACCGAGAACTCTGGCCAGGGCAATTTATCCGAAACCGCCTGATTTTATACACCATGAAAGATGCCGTCGTCATCCCCTATACTGCTGTCCAAGTGACGCAAACAAATCCGATTGTATTTGTTTTAAAAGACGATATGACTGTGGAGCAAAGAACCGTCAAACTCGGCCAGCGCCAAGATGAAGAGGTCGTCATTTTAAGCGGTGTACAAGCGGGAGAAAAAATCATCCTCGACGGACAAATCAATCTCTTTTCCGGTGCAAAAGTGCGCATTGTTGGGCAAAAAACATGAATCTCTCAGAGCCGTTCATCCGAAGACCCATCATGACAACGCTTGTCATGGCCTCTATTTTATTTTTCGGAATCATGGCCTACCAATCTTTACCTGTCAGCGATTTGCCCAGCGTCGACATGCCCACCATTCAAGTCAGCTGTAGCTATCCCGGTGCTAATCCAGAAACAATGGCCAATTCTGTGGCAACGCCTTTAGAACAACAATTCATGACCATCGAAGGCATTCAATCAGTCATTTCATCCAGCAACACAGGATCAACAACCATCGTTTTGACCTTCGACCTAGATCGAAACATTGATGCAGCAGCCACGGACGTACAATCGGCTATTTCTACAGCGCAACCGCAACTTCCCTCTAACTTACCGAACTACCCAACCTATAAAAAGGTCAATCCGGCGGCAACGCCCATTCTTTATTTTGCCCTTGTCAATCCCAACATGACTCTCGCAGATCTTTATGATTACGGGAATACATTCATCGGCGAAAGACTTTCCATGATTGAAGGCGTCTCCCAAGTGATTACTTATGGATCTCCTTACGCTGCGCGCATTCAAGTCGATCCTGAAAAGTTAGCCGCCAAAAACATTGGTCTTGATGAAGTGACCAATCTCATTGAACAAGGCAACGTCGATCTCCCTCTTGGAACTCTCTGGGGAAATCGCAATGATTTTACCCTCGATGTCGATGGACAGCTCATGCGAGCTGATGGCTACAATGAACTCATCATCAAAAATAAGAATGGCGATCTTGTCAAAATCAAAGACGTAGGAAGAGCTTTAGATAGCGTACAAGACGACAAATACTTCATGCACTACGTGGATCAAAAGGGAGATCATCCATGTCTTGTCTTGGCCGTACAAAGAATTGCAGGAGCTAACACCGTTCAAATTGTAAGCAAGGTGAATGAAGTATTAAACAACATGAAATCACAGCTTCCTGACACGCTGAAAATCTATCGCATCTATGATCAGTCTCTCACTATTATCGAAGGTGTCAACGATGTTAAAATGACGTTAGGCATTGCCTTTCTTCTTGTTGTCACAATCATCTATCTTTCCTTAGGAAAAGCGCTCAATACCATCATTCCTTCCCTTGCCCTTCCTATCTCTATTGCGGGTACATTTGCTGTGATGTCCGTGATTGGATTTAGTATCGACATTCTCTCTCTTTTAGCCTTGACTTTGTGCATTGGATTCCTTGTAGACGACGCAATTGTTGTATTAGAAAACAATGTACGCCATGTCCAAATGGGAGAAGACATTTTTGAAGCAACCATCCGAAGTTCTAAAGAAATCAGCATCACTATCCTCAGCATGACACTTTGTTTGACAGCCGCTTTTATTCCCATGCTCTTTATGGGAGGCGTTGTCGGACGCCTTTTTAGAGAATTCGCCATCACCATTGTTACCGCAGTGCTCATTTCAGGATTTGTCTCTCTTTCATTAACTCCCATGCTCTCAAGTCGATTCATACGCCCCTATACAAAAGATCAAAAAACACGGATGGAAAAATTTGCTGACCATGTGAATGACTGGCTTAAAAAAATCTACGAACCATGCCTTCATTTCGCAATGAGACATAAACTTCTCACACTGTGTACAGGACTCTTTAGTATTCTTTGCTCATTACTTTTGGCCCATGAACTTCCCAAAGATTTTCTTCCCCCAGACGATGTAGGATTTCTCGAAGGATACACTCTAGCTCGCGATGGAACGTCTCCTTATCTCATGCAACGCTATCATGAAAAAATCTCAAGCATTGCGATTCAAGATCCAAATATTGAGTCTCTTCTTTCCATTAGTTCATACTCCAATCCGAATGAAGGCATTTTATTTTTCCAACTTAAACCATATCATGAACGACTTCCCATGTATCCGATCATCACAGAGCTCTCAAAAAAGCTCCACGATCTACCCGGAGTCCTCACGTTTATATCGCCGCTTCCCCTCATTAATTTAGCGGTAGGGTCAACTGCCACAGCTCTCTATCAATACTCCATGACAAGCATCGATCGTCATTCTCTCTATGAATACGCCCCTAAACTAACGCAGCAAATGAAGATCGATCCTCACTTTTCTCAAGTCTCCTCTGATTTAAGAATCCAACAACCCATGTGGTCTTTCCATATCAATCGCGATAAAGCATCCAATTACAATGTAACAGCATCTCAGATCGAGAATTTTTTCCAATATGCCTATTCAGACAACAAAATATCGCAAATCAATGCTGATATTAACACCTATGATGTCATTGTAGAAACCCTTCCTAGATTCTATAAAGATCCAACAGTCCTCTCCAAACTCTATGTCCGTTCTACAACGAACGCTCTTGTTCCTCTCTCAGAAATTTTGGATGCATCGGAAACTTCAGGAGCGCTGACCATCAACCACTACAATGGGCTCCCTTCTGTGAATATTTCATTCAACCCAAGCCCGGATATGCCCCTAGGAGAGTCTTTAAATCAAATCAACACTCTCACTAAACAAAACATGCCGCCCCAAATCCACGGTCAAGTCGTCGGAACAGCACAAGTGTTTACAGACTCTTTTGCAAGTTTGCCTTTTCTTCTTCTCATCGCTTTTTTCACCATCTACGTTGTTTTAGGCATTTTATACGAAAGTTTTATCCATCCACTCACTGTCATGAGCTCTCTTCCTCCCGCAATCGTTGGAGGCCTATTGACCCTCTACATCTTCAACCAAACTCTCTCTATCTACTCTTTTGTGGGGCTGATTCTTCTCATTGGAATTGTGCTTAAAAACGGCATCATTATGGTCGATTTCGCAAACCATGCTGTAGAAGTCGAGAAAAAATCCGCAGAAGACGCCATCATTGAAGCCGCGCTCACTCGATTCCGCCCCATCCTCATGACCACCGTCGCAGCTCTTATGGGAGCAGTACCTATCGCCCTTGGAATCGGCGGCGGTGTCGCTCAAACTAGAGTATCTCTTGGCCTTTGCATTGTCGGAGGCCTAATCATCTCCCAGCTACTAACCCTCCTTCTGACTCCGGTCATCTTCTACTATTTTGAAATGCTCCAAGAAAAGGTTCTCTCTTGGACCTCTCATACACCCTCCAAACAACAAAAACCGTAACAAGCTTAAAAAGAATTAGTTAACACCTATAAATAACGCAAACAACTAACAATCAATGATATAAAAAAATAACTAATTGACATTTATTAAAATAATAGATATAATTAAGTAACGAGGTAATATAAATTATGGAAATAAATAATATAACAGCATCACAACAAATAATAAAATCTCAGCAAGCCCCCAATCTTTCACTAAAGGCAGAATTAGACCACTTAAGAGATGAATTCAGAACCTTACTCTGTAAATACCACAATAACCCCTCTCCGGAGAACCTCACTAAACTCTCAGCATTTATGT
>CAYVDU010000136.1:0-4546 GCA_964450765.1 uncultured bacterium
GAGCACTCACAGCCACCATTTCCAAACACCGAATCTCCCGATCTTCCCTAACGATTTGGCGCATTTTTTCTTCGATCTGAAAATGGAGCTCAGGATGAAGAGGATGGGGAAACTCGAAATCGTAAAAAAAACCAAAAGAAGTCGAATCACCGCCGATCAACTGAACGTTGGGGAATAACTCAAAAACTGCCGCAGCCAAAATTTCGGCAGCGGTGTTACGGATCTGCTCTAACATAAAAAAATTGTTTGAAAATGGGATGTAGCTGACTCGAACAGCCGACCTCCACGATGTCAACGTGGCGCTCTAACCAACTGAGCTAACACCCCTGATGGATGAAAAATCTTATGAGATACAAGATTTAAAATCCATGATATAGTTTCTCTCTCATGCATGAAAAAAAAACCAGATCTCCTCACATCCAAAAAGCTCACAAATATTGGGAAGAACACCTAAAGCCCGATGATTGCGTCATCGACGCTACATGCGGCAATGGCCATGATACTCTTTTTTTAAGCCAAATTGTTTTATCTTCCCATAAAGGAGAAGTCATTGGATTTGATATTCAAGAAAAAGCAATTCAAAATACAAAAGAGCGCCTACAAAAACATCTACTGCCAGAGCAACTCAAACAAGTCTCTTTGCATCACCGATCCCACGCAGAAATGGACACCATCTCATTCAAAAAATCTCCAAAACTGATCGTTTACAACCTCGGATACTTACCAAACGGAGATAAGACTCTCACCACACAAACAGAAAATACCCTTCAAAGCATCGCGCAAAGCCTACATTTTATTACAGAAAACGGCGCCATCTCCATCACCTGTTATCCGGGACATACTGAGGGAGAAAAAGAAGAAAAAGAAATCCTTCAATATCTATCTTCACTTCCATCTCATCAATGGCAGATTACTTACCATCAATGGGTAAATCGACCTAAATCGCCATCGCTTTTTTGGATCGTAAGAATTTGATCCATAATATAAAAACTTCCGCATAAAATATTTAAACCCTCTCTTTGCAAAGAAGCTGACACAGAAGATGAAATCCGAATTTCAGGCGCATACGATTGCAAAACAAGTGCAGATTCCAACCGCAGCTTCTCAGTTTCTATGGCCGTAATGGATCTTGCATGAGGGCGAACCAGATTCAAACAAGATCTCCAATCTTTATCCTTAGAAAAAGCCAAGATAAAATGAAGCTTTTCTTGCGGATAAAAATGTTTTAAAGCCTCCAATAATTTTTGAAATCCACTTTCATTATGAGCTACATCAAGAATGACTTTTTTACCATCCAACATCCTCATTTCAAATCGACAAGCTGGCCGCACAGAAAGACCTTGTTCAATCGCTCTTGGAGAAACTGATAGAAGCCTTAACGCCGTCTTTGCTGTCTCTTGATTTTCCAAGTCAAAAAATGGAGCAGAAGAAGAAACAATGGCATCTGGGAAAAATGGAGCTGCAGAAGGACCCACAACAACAGGGATATTTCCTTTTACAATCCCTCTTTTCTCATCGGCAATCTCCTTTAAAGTATGCCCTAATAAATGCATATGGTCATAACCAATTGACGTAATGATCGCTATTTCCGGCTGAATGATGTTCGTTGCATCAAATCTACCGCCAAGTCCCGCTTCAACGACTGCCCAGTCTACTTTTTGTTTCTGAAAATACACAAAAGCCAAGTGCGTTAAGAGATCAAAAAAGGAAAGTCCATGAACGTCCAGACGAAATAAATCACTAAGAATCTGAAAAAAATCTTCTTGCGATATTTTTTCTCCATTCACCCGAATACGCTCACGAACATCGACCAAATGAGGAGATGTATAAAATCCTACTTTAAAATCATCTTCTTGAAGAGCTTTTGCAATCTTAGTAACAACGGATCCTTTTCCGTTAGTCCCTGCGACATGAATCGATTTAAATGCTTGATGAGGATGCCCTAAAACAGCATCCATCTGATGCATCGATGTTAAGGCTTTTTCTTTTCTTACAGGAAGCGCGAGTAATTTTTGCAATAACGCATCATGATCCATGATATAATTTCTCGAACACATCAAGAGTAACCCAAGAAGATCCTAGAACCGCATTAGGCCTTACAGCTCCGTGATAATCAGACCCCCCCGTAGCAATCCAGCCCTTTTTACGAGCAAGCTCCAACCAAGGCATCTCTAAGTGTTTGTCCAAAGTACCATAATGGCACTCAATCCCATCAAAAGGGAAAACCAAGAGATCTCGAAGGATCTTTTTATTTTTAATAAAATGGGGATGCGCAAGCACAGCCTTTCCTTCTGCCTGATGAATTGCATGAATCACGTCCATCGGCGTCAATCGAAATCCAGACACATAGCCAGGAGCTCCATCTTTCAAATACAACTCAAATGCCATCTGTAAAGTGGGAACATATCCTTTTTCAACCATCAACGCAGCGATATGAGGCCGGCCAATCACTTGATGAGCTACTCTTTTTGTCTTTTTTTGAACAAACTCCCAGAGCTCTTCTTCAGAAAGAACAATCTTGTTCTTTGCCAATCTCTCTAAAATCAGCCGATTTCTCTCTCGTCTTTTTTGCTGCGTCTCCTCAATGACCTTCAATAAAGAAGGAGATCTTAGATCAAATCCATAGCCTAGGACGTGAATCGTTTGTCCATTCAGAGCAGAAGAAAGTTCAGTTCCCGGCAAAATTCGAATTCCCAATGATTGAGCAAACGCAAATAACTCTTCTGAATACGCGTCAATGCAATCGTGATCCGTAATGGATAATCCTGAAAGATTTGCTTCTTTTGCTTTTTTTAAAAGCTCCATTGGCTCATCGAATCCATCCGAACAATTCGTATGACAATGGATATCGGCTCGAAAATCTATCGTCATATAATTTTAATTTCCGTTTCTAAAAAGATCCCTGTTTCTTGGAACACTCTCTCTTGAATCATTTGGATTAACCCAAGAACATCTTCTGCACTAGCCCCTTCCTCATTCACAATAAAATTTGCATGTACTTCAGAGACTTTAGCTCTACCAACTTTAAATCCTTTTAAGCCGCATTGATCAATCAAGGCACCTGCAGATTTATCTTTTGGATTGCGAAAAACACACCCCGCGCTCTTCTCTTTTAACGGTTGTGTTTGAATACGGTAATCAATAATTGCTAGCTGCTTATCTCTAGCCATTTCACACTTTCCTAAAGTAAATCCTGCATAAACAATAACACCCTTCATTTGTTGAAAAGAAGAGTGTCTATATTCAAATACAAGTTCATCTTTTAAATATCTCTGAATCTTTCCGTTTTCATGCAAATAGCCAACACAAGTCAAAGAATCACAAGTTTGCTGTCCATTAGCTCCGGCATTCATAAATACTGCGCCGCCAACTGTTGCAGGAATTCCGGATGCAAACTCAAGACCACAAAGACCTCGTCTAGCACTCTGAACTCCCAACAAAGAAAAACTAAAACCAGCACCAACTTCTACATATACCGAAGATGATTCAAAAATTGACTTTTCGGCTGCATCTTTCCAATAACAAAAATCAATCTTATTCAATAAAACAACGCCGTTAAATCCTCGATCCGGAAATAAACAATTCGAACCTTTCCCAATCACCAAATAAGGAAGATCATTTTGCAAAGCAAAAGAAAGACCTCCCTGCATCTCATCTACTGTAACTATTTCTGCAAAATAACGAATTGGCCCGCCAATGCCAAAAGTGGAAAACTCTTTAAGAAATCGATCCGTTGAAAACGAGAGCCTCTTCATTTTGACCCTTCATGGAGCTTTTATACAAGCGATCTAAGATCGCATTTACAAACTGCGCACTCTCTGGAGTCCCAAATTTTCTCGTCAACCGGATCGCTTCGGCAATCACAACTAAAGAGGGGATGCTCGCATCGTAGAGCATCTCGTATACTCCCAGACGCAATATATTTTTTTCAACACGCGAAATACGATCAAAACTATATTCAGTGGAAAACTGCGTAATTTGCTCATCAATCAAAGAAATCTTTTCTTTGATATAGCCCACTCTTTCTCGAGCCAATAGAACAGATCTCTTTGTGACTTTTAACTCAGCCATTAACATCAAAGCTGTCTCCTCTGCTTCCGGATCTGGAAAGTCCGTACTATAAAGGATTTGGAAAACTATCTCTCGAAATTTTTGTACAGGCAAGGCCATAAAAACAAATTCCTAGCTTAAGGACCCTCAGAATATAGCAAAAATGGAGAGTTTGCATATACCTAATAATCACTAAAGAGCGATTCTCAAAACATGCCAATTTTGAAATAAAACTCACCCAACAGAAGAGAACGAACGCAAACAATTCACCACAAGCGAGTTAATTTTTATAAAAAACAAAAAACAATACTAAACAATAAAATATTTATTATGATAGATCAAACTAATCATAACATTTAAAAAATAAAGATACTAAAATGATTCAAGAATCGGGTTTTAGGCGAGTTCAAAGCGCCAAATTTCCAAGAGCGCAAAGCGGGTTGTATTGCGTGGATACTACCCGCTTTGCGTTCTTGAAAATTTGGCAGCTTTCAAT
>CAYVDU010000137.1:0-4526 GCA_964450765.1 uncultured bacterium
AGCGCAGAAAAGAAAAAGAAGAAATCGAAATTAGGGCTTTGGAAGTAAAAGAAGAAAGAAGATCAGCGCAGAATGAGAAGAAGAAACGCAGAAGCGCAGAAAAGAAAAAATCGGAATAGAATCTCTAATTACAGATGTGAATATTGACACAAAAAATCTCCGGATGCAGAAAAAAATGATAACATTTTTTAATCGGTTTAACTTTAATTGATATCTGGTCTTTTACTTCCAGAGCCCTAATTTCGATTTCTTCTTTTTTTCTTTTCTGCGCTTCTGCGATTCATCTTCTCATTCTGCGCTGATCTTCTTCTTCTTTTACTTCCAGAGCTCTAATTTCGATTTCTTCTTTTCTGTGTTTCTGTGTTTTTTTTTCTATCTACAACGACAAATTAGTGAGCAGTGCAACGCATTCAACGTGCGATGTTTGAGGGAACATATCGTAGGGTTGCAAGGCCTGTAGTTGATAGCCTAAGGAGGCCAGTTGAGCAAGATCGCGAGCAAGTGTCGCCGGATCGCAAGAAATGTAGATTAGTTTTTTAGGTTTTAATCTAGCCACCTCTTTGAGAACTACAGGATCGCATCCTTTACGAGGGGGATTGAGCAATACGGTATCAATGTTTGACAGAGTAGTGATGAATTTTTCTGCTAGAGCTGCTTTGAAAAAAACGTTTTGCATTCCGTTGATTTGAGCATTTTTTTTCGCATTTTCAATGGCCTGTGCGACCACTTCTACCCCGATGACTTTTTTTGCATGCTTTGCAAAAAGAAGAGATAGCGTGCCAACTCCGCAGTAAGCATCGAGGATGACATCTGTTGATTTTGGTTCCGCGTATTCGATAGCTTTGAGATAGAGATTTTCGGCCTGTAAAGGATTGACTTGAAAAAATGAGGCGGCAGAAATATGGAAGGTGAGTCCTAGTAAAGTTTCTTGGATGCTTTCGCTGCCTTCGAGTACTTCATATGCATCTCCTAAGATCGTATTGGCCTTTTTAGATTGAATATTGTGAATCACTCCATGAATCAGAGGCGAACTTTCGATGATCTTTTTGGCAAGAGATATAAGTTCTTTGGATTTTTTTTGATTTGTCACTAAAACAATAAGGACTTTGTTTGCGTGAATGGCGCTCTTGATGATGAGATGCTTGATCTCTCCTTTTTCTGTTAGAGGATCATAAGGGAGGATGTCTGCGTTTTTTAAAATTTTCTGGATGAGATGATAGACGCTTTCTCCGATATTACAATGAATAAGACATGCATCAATTTGAATGAAATCATGGGAAGAATGGGCGTAAAAGCCAGAGACGCAGGTATTATTTTGGAGTTTCACGGGAAGTTGGACTTTATTGCGATAATGAAGAGGTAGGGGAGATGGGAGGCATTCTTTGACGGGGCTGCTATCAATTTTGCCGATTCTTTGGATGGCACTCATGACTTTTTGTTGTTTATAAAGAAGCTGTTTTTCATAGGGAAGATGCATTAGTTGACATCCTCCGCAGCGGTGAAAATAGGGACAAGAAGGATCAATACGATCTTTTGATGGTTTAGTGATTTCTAGAAGTTTGGCGTGGGCGTATGTTTTATGACACTCTGTGAGCTGTACACGAACTTCTTCATTAGGAAGAGCTCCTCTGACAAAGATTTTATAATGATTTAAAGATCCGACGCCTTCGCCAGAGCTGCCGAGATCGTGGATGGAAAGCGAAACAATGGATTTTTCTTCATGAGAGGGCATGGATTTTGGCAATCATTTCTTTGCATTGTTTTTTTGCATTTAAAAGCGTTTCTTGAAGATTTTGGACGATTTCTTTAGGGGCTTTTGCGCAAAATTCTGCATTGTTGAGTTTGTTTTGTGTTTGCTCGATGAGTTTCTCGGTTTTTTCTTTTTCTTTATTGAGTCTTAGTTTTTCTCTTTCTTTCAGTGTTTCTGGAATAGGAATGAATAAAGAGATTTGTCCAACGAGCGCCTCAGATCCAAAAGTATTTGGTTTTTGATCGCTGAAGTGAATTTGTGATGTCGGTGTGAGAGAAAGAAGAATGTGTTCATGCTTTTTCGCTTTTTGAAATTCAGATGAATTTGCATTTCCGCTGAGATATAGCTGTGTTTTTTCTGATGGCGGAATTTGCATTTCCATCCGGATATTGCGGATGCTGCGCACTAACTCATTCATGAAAGTAAATTCTTCTTCGACGGAAGGTTGGATATCTGAAGATTGAATGACTTGAGGAAATGGCGCTACGATGCAAGCGGAAGAGAGCAGTGCTTGAGTGAGTTCCTCGGTATAGGGATCGCTCTTTTTGATCTGAAGATGGGGGAAGTGGGCCTTGATGTGATGGAAGATTTCTTCCGTGATAAAAGGCGCAATCGGGTGAAGGAGTCGAATTGCAGAGACAAGAACAATGACAAGAAGTTTTTGTTTTTGAATTTTATCTTCGGGAGTGCCTATTTTCCCAAATAAGATAGGTTTGGAGAGTTCTACAAAAATAGAACAAAAGTCGTTCCAGAAAAACTCATAAGAACGAGAAGAGATTTTATCAAAGGCATATTTATCAAAAGAGTGATTGATCTCTTCAATGGTTCGATTTAAAACGGAGAGAATCCATTTGTCTTCTAGGGCTAGTGTGTCAAAGTGAAGGGGTTTCATGAGATCCGAGGATGTGAGATCTTCGACATTCATCATGACAAAGCGAAAGCCGTTCCAAATTTTATTCGCAAAATTTTTAAATTCTTCAAAACGTCTTAAATCAAGATCCAGTTGCCTTGCATGCGTTGTGCTAAAGCAAAGAGTAAAGCGAAGGGCATCTGTTCCATAAGATTCGATCATGGAAAGAGGATCAATGACATTGCCTTTTGTCTTGGACATTTTTTCCCATTTTGACTCTACATGAGGGGGAAGAGGCTCTCCTAGATCGTATTTTTTCTTTTCTTCTTCTTTTAAATAAAGAGCGGCTCCATCAGGTCCTGTTTTCCAATATGATTTGCCATAAATCAGACCATGTAAAAATACTTCGCTAAAGGGAGCTTTGCCTGTGATATATTCTCCCATCATGATCATACGCGCGACCCAGAAAAAAAGAATGTCGTGCGCTGTGACAAGAGTGGATGTAGGATAAAACTTTTTAAAATCTTCTGTTTTGTTAGGCCAGCCTAAAGTGCTAAGAGGCCAGAGAGCTGAAGAAAACCAAGTATCAAGAACATCGGGATCTTGCACCCATGAATTTGGATCTTTTTCTACTTCAGGGGGAAGGCCTTCTTGGTCGTAGCAAATCATTTGGTTGGGATTATTTATATGATACCAAATAGGGATTTGATGACCCCACCATAATTGCCGTGAAATACACCAGTCTCGTAAATTTTCAATCCAATGCGTGTAGGTTGATTCCCAATGAGAGGGGGTGAGTATAACGTCCCCTTCTTTGACTACTTTAAGAAGCTGTTTTTTAAAGAGACTTGAGTTGACGAACCATTGTTTTGAAAGATAGGGTTGGATAATGGCTTTGGATCGATAGGATCTCCCAATGCGAAGAGTATGGGGTTCGATTTTTTCTAGTAGGTTGTGTTTTTTGAGTTCTTGAACGATTTTTTCTCTTGCCTCTTCCATGGAAAGGCCGGTGAATTGGAGTCCGTTTTCATTGATTTTTCCATCGGGTGTCATGATGTTGAGGAAAGGAAGCTGATGGCGGTGTCCAACTTCAAAATCGTTAAAATCGTGAGCAGGAGTGATTTTTACGGCTCCGCTTCCAAAGGATGGGTCTACAAAAGGATCTTGGATGATTGGAATGAGGCGATCTGTGAGAGGAAGACGGATTTTTTGGTTGATAAAGCTTGTGTAGCGCTCATCATTGGGGTGCACAGCTACTGCTGTATCTCCGAGCATTGTTTCTGGTCTTGTTGTTGCAACAACGAGATATCCTTGCCCGTTTTCCAAGGGATAGCGGATGTGCCAGAGGAAGGAGTTTTTTTCCTCATGCTCTACTTCGTCATCGGAAAGAGCTGTTTGTGTGACGGGATCCCAATTGACAAGATAGTCGCCGCGATAGATGAGTTTTTCATCAAACATTTTTTTAAAACATGCGCGAACGGCTCTATTGCATTGAGAGTTCATTGTAAATTGCAATCGAGACCAGTCGCATGAGCAGCCGAGGCGTTTGATTTGGCCTAAGATATTTTGCTCGCTCTCTTCTTTCCATGCCCAAACATGCTTTAAAAATTCTTCTCTTTGAAAATCTTTGCGCCGTTTACCCGTTTTGGCAAAGAGCATTTTTTCTACAACGCCTTGAGTGGCAATTCCTGCATGGTCTGTTCCTGGAATCCAAAGGGTTTCAAATCCTTGCATTCTCTTACGGCGAATGAGTGCGTCTTGGATGGTGTCGACAAGGGCATGTCCCATATGCAAAACCCCGGTTACATTGGGGGGTGGAATAACGATGCAGTAAGGTGTTTTTTGAGACGAGGCATCCGCTGTAAAAAAGTCTCCTTTTTCCCAGAAAGAGTACCACTTTTCTTCGACAAGTTTTGGATCGTATGA
>CAYVDU010000138.1:0-4525 GCA_964450765.1 uncultured bacterium
ATCCATGATCTTATTCAAGTCGTCTTGAAGCTGTGAAAATTGAGCGCTGTCTTCTACAGTAATGGCCCCGCCAAGAAGTGTTAGTTCTTTTTTGTTTGCACATCTGACGTCTTTTGCGTTTTTTTCTAGGATTTCAGCGTGGTATTGTTTCTGATCTCCGATGCCAACCATATTTCCAATACCGCTTGCATTTGCTTTGTCGATTTGGCCTTGACCTTCTTGTGTAAGGTATGAAGAACCGTCGCTCAACATTTCTGTTTGTAAGCTTGAAAGCGCACCGTTTTCTTCGTTTGTGTAGCTATCCATGAGGATTCGATATTGGAGAACTTCTTGAGAAAGTTGAGTGTGGGAACCGCTTGCAGTTCCTTCTTCTTGCATTGTCTTTTGAATTTGTTTTTCGCATAAATCACTGTAAAGCTGATCTTTCAAGGCAGTAAAAAGAGATGTAAGGTAGGTCGTCATTAACAAGTCATTCGATCTTGTAAGTACATTCGTGCCTGTTTGATTGTTTCTGGCAAGAAAAGCGGCTACTTCATTCGAGCTTGTTGTATTGATTCCCACCGTTTGGTTGAGTAAATTAAATATAACGTTTGCACCGGGGTCGTTTGCTTCGATTTCCTGTTCAAGAGCTGCTGCTTTGACTCCGAAATATCCCTGAATGTCATTGCGATCGATTTTGTTGGCAGCGTCATAAGCAGATTGATCCCAATATCCGGTATAGCTATATGTGTAGTAGGCAGTTTCTCCACTGTAATGAGCCCCTTGATTAGTGCATCGTGTATTTGGATTAATCGTTGCATTGGTTCCCACAGGCGCTTCCCAAGAGACCCCTTTGTAGTGTCCCCAGTTTTTATGCAGATCTCTCTCAAGAGAGCTTAGGTCGTGGCCAGAAGTGTCTTTTCCGTTTTCAATGAGACTTTGAAGCTGTTGTAGATCGTTGAGCTCTGCTTGATACTCTTGATTAATTTGCGCTATAGCCGCTGATAAGTAGTTTTGAGTGGGTTGGTGTGTTGTTGGCATAATGCTTCTTCTGGGTTTAGTTTTTATTAGAGCTTTTATTTAAATCTATTTGCCTTACAAGTTAATTTTAACATTTATTAATTAATATTTCAATATGTTCTTTAAATTATATTAATAAATATGTTGTGTATTCTGTTTATTATTAATGTTTTATGTTATTTAATTTATTTTTTTAGAGAGTTGTTTTCTTTGTTGTTTTGTTTGGTTTTTCTGTATTTTTTCTATAAACCATTGGCAAAGAGGTTGTTGGGTGGTTTTTAATGGAGTGAGGCGATTTTTTATGTAAGTTGTTGATATTGAGTGTTTTTATGCAAATTATTGATGGTTAGAGGATTGTGTTTATGAAAGAGGTCTAGAGGTAAGGCCTGCATCGAGGTTTATGCAGGCCTTGTGGGGTAGATTGGTTTAATAAGGGGAGCTTAGGATAGAAAGTGTAGAGCTATTCATCTGGTTCACAGAAGATCCGATTTGAGAGATCGTGCTTGTCTGTCCAGAGTTTTGTTGGATGCTGCTAGCTACGTTTCTTGAGATTGTCTGGTAAGGGGTCTCTTGATTCGTTCCATCTGAGTTAATGACAGAGAGAAACGATGTGAGGGCGTTCATTTGTAATGGGCTGTCTGATCCAGATCCTGAGTTCCAAACGCCTGAGCTGTCAAGTTTTCCTATCGCTTCGATGATCAACGCGGAAGAGTAATCTCCCATCTGATTTGCGACGCTTGGGGAAGAAATCCAGGTGTCAATAAACGATTGCATACTTGCGTCGCTGTTAACCCCATTTAATGCGTTAGCTACAGACCCGCCTGTTTTTGGATCGGAGGTCCATCCATATGTTAGTGTTTTTAATTCACTATTTGTTTCGTTGGATTCGTCAGTTTGTGTCTGTAGGAGCATGTTATTGGAAGTCAAAGCTTCACAGGTAACGTTTAGGCAAAGTTCCGATGCTTGTTGTATATCCATATTTTTCTTCCTTTATGATTGATTAAAACCGTTGTGACAATAATTGCGTTAAAGTCCCTTCAAGGCCGTTGATCGGGCTTTGAAGTTGGTATACGGTTTGCATAAAATTTCCTTCTCTCTGCAGTTGAGCTTCGAGGTTTTGGATTTGCGTTTCCAAGTTGCCGGTTTCTTTGTTCATGGTGCTTGAATCCGCATTGTACTGCGCGTGCGCCTGGGCCGCTGCAGCTGCTTCCTGAGGATTGCTTGGCCCTACCGACATTGTGTCGACAAAGCACTCATACTCATCGTTATTCAATGTCTCAGACCAACTTGTCGTCAGTTTGCAATAAGCGCTTACATCATTGACCGCCTGATCACAGGTGATGAATTGATTCTCTTGGTTCAAGTTCCCTACTTCAGAGATGCTTTTTGCCACAAGGGCGAGTCCGTAATTACTCATGGTTACCCTCTTGTCTGGTTTTGAATAGCAAGGCTATTGACCGTAGAGAGAGAGTGTCCCATATCAGAAGCAAACGACTGAATTGTAGATATTGCGTTCTTTATTTGGCCGAGCATTGTATTTACTTGCGCCTGTACACCAGAAAGCAGCGAACCGTTGGTCCCGAAGTTTGTTGAAATGGCTGTTTCAGCACCGCTAGCATGGCCTGAGCTCCCTTGTGTAGCAGCGGCTGCGTGCATTGCAGCAAAGCTGTCGAAAGAACCTGAGAAAGTGGAACTTCGCGTATCAAAGTAAGTGCCCTGCGCGAAATAGGCGGATGGAGTGTCTTGTGTTGTTGGGTCTCCAGCAATTGCACCCCCTGTGAAAACCATGTCTCTGAGGGTTTTGAAGTTTGTTCCAAGTGAAGTTGTTGCGGCAGATCCTAATGTATCGTCAAGAGATGAGCCTTGGCAAAGGGTGAGCATGTCTTCTGTTCCATGAGCGAAATCGTCAAGTAGACCCTTTCCTCCGCTTCCCGCTGCTGTTGTCGTGTCGTTGGTCATACTCAAAAGCGATGTGTTACATTTATTGACATCAAGTTCCACCTGTAGCTGAGCGCCTCTTTTCCCCATTTGGTCTGAAAGAACGTCCGATCCCCCTGACATTAAAAGAGCCAAAAGAAGGTACATCTCCATTGATGGATTTTTTGATTTACCAATCTTATCGAGTTCTTTGAGATAGCTAGTTTGGTCGGTTGCGGCATCGCTTTCTGCAGTTTCGTATTCTGCAAGAGCGCTGTTTTTCGGAAGGGTGATATGGCCTGCAGTTCCTTCGGCAGGGTTTGTATACCAAGAAGGTATCGTCCCTGTAAGATTCGCATAAGCCTGAGCATATTGTTGTACTGATGTTGGGTACGTCATTAATTTAATTCCTTGTATTATTTTTTATTTCTTCGAGTTTACTCCACTGTTCAGATGAGAAATTTTTCGGATTGTTGAAGTACTCGATGAGCATATCTTTATTAATGCCTAAAGAGGCAGTCACGTCGTTAAAAGAAGCTAAGAGCTGGTCTCGTTTTGCGACGAATTCCTTCATATATTCAGGATCCCCCGCATGGTTATCCCGTTTTTCATAAACCTTTGTAAAGGCTTCTAAGTCGGTAATTAAGGTCGCAAAGCCCGGGGGGATTTCTCCCTCTTTTGTTTTATTTAATACTTCTTTTATGGTTTGTGAGTTCATCTTTTATAAACCTATTTGTCCTACAAATTAATCTTAACATTTATCAATTAATATTTCAATAATATCTTAATATTTAATTAATAAAGGAAGTATTAATTTGTTGATTATTAATTGTTTGAGGTCTAAATAGTTTTATTATTATCGTCTTGTTTTCTTTGTTTATATTTAGGTATTCGGCTTTGGTTTTTCGCAAACAGTTGATTTTTAGTGATTTAATGGTTTTGTTTGTTGCTTTTAGTTGGTTTTTAGTTGTTTATAAAATCTTTACAAAACTTAAAAAATATGTTATTATTAATAATATTATAATAAGGATTTAATATGTCTGCTACTGCCGCTGCTGCTACTCATTCTTCTTCTCACACTAGTTCATCTTCTTCTTCGGGAGGAGCTGGTCATCCTAATTTTGTTTCCGGGCAATGTATAGGTCAGGTTCCGTCTCCCTCTATATATATGGCTACTTTCGGGAGGCCTCTGGTTCCTTTGCAAAAGGTAAGTCAGGATTTGGATGCTAGAATCCATAGATTGGCGGGTGTTGTGCGTACTATGCCTGATTATGGATCTGGCTTAAGGATCGATTTCACAAAGAAGATTGTCTCGTATACGAATAAAAGTGGTGAGAAGGTTTATTTGGCTATGGGCGCTGAAGAAGTAGCGGCCGGAAATCCATTAAAGGCGTTGTCCGATGAGTTGGAGGCTGTGTCAAGAGATCTTCATGGCGTTTTTACGGCAGTGCATCCAAGAAGTTCTAAATCAGTGATGAATCGAGATGGGAAAGAGGCTTCGTTAAATCCTCGTTCTAGCGCTTTGCGAAATTGGTCTAGAGAGTGCGTAGGTTCATGTAGGTTTGAGACTGAACATCTTTGGAAGAAGATAGAGAAGGAGTGTTTCGAT
>CAYVDU010000139.1:0-4447 GCA_964450765.1 uncultured bacterium
ATTGAGTCAATGGAGAATCTCTTTGCATCAGATAGATGTCGATATCTCTGTGAATGTAAACTCAGGAGCTGCTCAAGAAGTGTTGGCTAGGACTTGCTCGAAAATAAAAGAGCTTCATCCCTCCCCCTTTCCTCCACCGATTCATAGCACCCATCCCTTGGTTTATCAAAGAATTAAACAACTGGAAGCTTTAGAACGGATCGACTTTCTTGTTAGAGAGGCAGTCTTTCAGCTTTCTGGCCGTCTTGAAGGTGACGCCGTACTGACGTCATCATTCTGGGCATGAATAAGGCTGTCCGTTTTTCATAGATATCCAAACAGCTAAGGGGCATAAATGCTCCCAAGCCGCCTTCTTATTCCGGTACTCAGGATATTGGTCTTCTGTAACCCAATGGAGTTTTTCACAAGAATCGATTCGATCTGGAAATCGAATTCCATCTAAATGATCCAATTCATGTTGAAAAATTTTCGCAGTGAATTTTTCTAAAGTTCTCTCTATGGGATTTCCAAAACGATCAAGAGCTTTAATATGAATTCTTTGAGCTCTAGAGACAATACCAACAAGCCGCGGATCTACTGAGTAACATCCTTCGGGGCCTTCTTGCGTCTCTTCAGAAGACCAGGTAATTTCTGGATTAATGAATACTTCAAGGGTCCCTAAAACTTTATCTTTTTCATTGACTCCAATATCTACTAAAATAATTCGTTTAGAGATTCCAATTTGAGGAGCTGCCAGGCCAACCATCACACGAGATTCTCCTGTATCAGGTCTTTCTCCTTGTGCAACGATGAGCATGCGATCAATGATTGCTTGAACTTTTTCCGATAAAATTTCAGATGGAGGCACTTCTTCAGCCCTCATTTGCAAAAGAAAATCTCCGGGAGGGGTAAAAACTGATGCTGATTGTTCTTTAGTTTGATTTTGCGGTTCAGTATTTACAGCGAATGCCCCGTAAGCAAAGAGAGTTCCTAAAGCTGAAATAACAGGAAGGGTTCTATTCATTGATTTTTCCCCTATATATTAGATAAATACTGGTTCTGATTGCTGACTTGTAATGACGGTAGCCGGACTCGAACCAGCGACAAACGGATTATGATCCCGCTGCTCTACCAACTGAGCTATACCGCCGAAGCACAGTTCTAAAAGATTAGCGGGGGTAGGACTCGAACCTACGGCCTTTGGGTTATGAGCCCAACGAGCTAACCACTGCTCCACCCCGCGATAAGAAAGCGAAATCTTACCACTTCCTTGAATTTCTTCCTAATTTTTTTTCAATAAGGATTGAATTTCTTGAAATACGGCCTCTTTTACTCCTCTTGCCTTCGAGACCAAACTCTTGGTTTTCTCTACAAAGAAAGAATGATTTTGTAATACCTGTTGAATCCCCTCTTTTAATTGATCGAGTTCGATTTGTAATCCGGCATGGTTGCTCAAAATCTTATGAACAAGTTCCTTTTGAGAAAACATATGAGGGCCAAAAAGTACAGGACATCCATATAAACAAGGCTCAAAGATATTGTGTCCTCCTACGTGAGATACAAAGCTTCCTCCAACAATGGCTAATTGACTCATGGCATAGCAAAAGGGAAGATTTCCCATGCTATCTACTAAGATAACCTTTTCATCTCCCCTTCTTTTTGAAAACAAGCTCAAGGGAATAAAAGAAATAGCTTCTTTTTTCAAAAGATCGGCAACTTCATGAAAACGTTCGGGATGTCTTGGGGCTAAAAAGAATTTCCATGACTCTTTTTTTAAGTGGTGAAGTAGCCACTCCTCTTCTGAAGCATGGGTACAGCTCAACGTCAAATAAATAGCATCAGAAGGTATGGATACATTCAAGGATCGAGGCTCAGCATCTAGTTTCAAGTTACCGGTGACTCGTATTTTAGAATGATTTTGAGTGATTTTTCGGAATAAAACAGCGTAATCTTCATTTTGTACGCATAAAAGATGCAATGCATCAAAAATCTTTCTCGCATACTGAGGAAACTTGTTCCATCTTTGGTAAGAGCGATTTGACATTTTCCCATTCACAAGAATAATTTTGGCTCCATATTCTTTGATTTCTCTCAACAGGTTTGGCCAAAAATCACTTTCTACGAGAACAAGCATTTGGGGTTTTATTTTTTGCACAAAACGACGTACTGAAAAACGGAAATCCAAGGGAAGATAATACACGGCATCTGCCATAGTATGTGTTTGTTTTGCCTCTTCTTGTCCTGTAAGAGTTGTTGTTGTCACAACAACAAAAACATCCTCTCTTTTCTTGCAAAG
Organism: uncultured bacterium; assembly: GCA_964450765.1. Lineage (GTDB taxonomy): Bacteria > Chlamydiota > Chlamydiia > Chlamydiales > SM23-39 > DAIDHZ01. The sequence continues at coordinate 2,276 of CAYVDU010000139.1, forward strand.
AAGAATCAGAGGTTGCGCAGCTTTGATTTCGCCTAAAGACACTGCGTGAAACCAGATCACCTGTTTTGTTGTTTGGATAGGGCTTATAAATCCTAAACGTTGCCATAGAGCGGGATGTCTTTTCCCTTTCACCCGCTCCCATAAGATTTTTGGAGATAGAATCAAAAAATAAAGAAAAAGAAGGAAGTCGTAAAAAATCAAGGTTCTAAAACAATATTGATGAGTTTATTGGGAACATACACCGTTTTTACGATTTCTTTAGTGATAAATTTTTTGATTTCCGGGTGTTCTTTGATATGCGCTAATAAATTTTGTTCTGCTTGGTCTTTAGGGAGATCAAATTTACCACGGAGTTTTCCATTGATTTGTACGACATAAGTGACTGTATCATCTTCTAAATATTTTGGATCTACAGGTGGAATTGGAGCAAAAGTAAGACTTCTTGCATCTCCGAGAGCTTCCCATAATTCTTCTGCGATATGAGGGGCGAATGGATAGAGCATTTGTACTGCGGATTTTAGGCAGCTTTTTGGATAAGTATCCAAAGGAATAAATGCGTTTAAAAATTCCATCATACGCGCAATAGCAGTGTTAAATTGCATCGCTTCAATGTCACTTGTCACAAAAGAAACAAGTCGATGTGTCAATTTTAATGCGGGCAAGCTCTCTGCATCTGTGACTTTATCACTCATTACCATGTCATAGAAACGATTGAGAAATCTACGGCATCCGTTTACGGCATCGGTATTCCATATTTTTTCCCGATCAAACGGTCCCATAAACATCTCATAAAGACGAAGACTGTCCGCGCCAAATTCCTCAATCATCTCGTCCGGAGAGACTCCGTTGAGTTTTGATTTTGACATTTTATCGATTTGAGAAATTAACTCTTGCCCTGTCTTTACTGCATAAAAATGGCCTTCTTTTTCCTCGACCTCTTCAGGGGCTACATATCCTCCCCCAGAGAGTTTATAGGAGCGGGATGTGACAAGACCTTGATTGCGAAGGGTCATAAAAGGTTCAACAGTATGCACAAGACCGCAGTCATAAAGCACTTTATGCCAGAAACGGGCATACAAAAGATGAAGCACTGCGTGTTCAATTCCCCCCACATAAAGATCCACCGGCATCCAGTATTTTTCAGCTTCTTCGCTCCAAGCATTATGCTCATTTTTGGGATCGCAAAAACGAAGGTAATACCAACAAGAACCCGCCCATTGAGGCATCGTATTTGTTTCTCGAAGGGCCTTTTTTTTCGTCTTTGGGTCAATGACTTCTACCCACTCACGCACTTTGGACAGTGGACTTTGACCGGATGATGCTGGTTTATAATCATCAAGACTGGGAGGTATGAGAGGAAGTTCATCAAGATCCAGCGCTCTCATGGTTTTATCTTCAAAATGAAGAATAGGGATAGGCTCTCCCCAATATCTCTGGCGAGAAAAGAGCCAATCTCTCAGTTTATAATGAACTGATTTTTTGCCTTTATGATGGAGCTCCAACCAAGCAATGATTTTATGTTTTGCTTCTTCAATATTAAGTCCGTTGATGGACAAATCTCCAAAAGAACTATGAATCACAAGACCGTCTTCTGTCCAGCATCGATTCCCTGACAGAACTTCTTCTTGCGCTTCTTTTTCTTTGGGTTGTCTTACAGCTATGATTGGAAGATGGTTCCCCTTTGCAAAAGAAAAATCTCTTTCATCGTGAGCTGGAACTCCCATTACAACGCCCGTTCCATATCCCATTAAGACGTAATCTGCTACCCAAATCGGGATTTTCACACCGTTGACTGGATTGAGTGCATAGGCCCCCGTCCAAACGCCTGTTTTATCTTTTGATAAATCGGTTCGATCTAGATCTGTCTTACTTAAAGTGATATTAAGATACGTATCAACGGTTTTTTTATGTTGAGATGGAACAATCTTTTTTAATAAAGGATGTTCCGGGGCAATCGCCAAAAATGTAACGCCAAATAACGTATCCGGGCATGTGGTAAAAACAGTCATCTCTTCCTGAATCGATTCTTCAATAAAAGATACCGTCGCTCCTTCGCTTTTACCGATCCAATTGATTTGAAGTTTTTTTAAATGATCCGGCCAATCTAAAAGGTCTAAATCTTTGATCAATTGATCGGCATAGGCAGTAATTTTTAAAATCCACTGCTTGAGG
>CAYVDU010000140.1:0-4445 GCA_964450765.1 uncultured bacterium
GAAGCCTGTTGTGTGAGGGAGCCGGCGTTCCCATCGGACTGGCGGTCGAGGGAGCGAACCGGCACGACATGAGGCTGGTTGCGCCAACCCTGAAGCGCATTCCGGTGGATCGTCCCCGGCCGACCCGAAAGGACCCTCAAGGGCTTTGCCTGGATAAAGGGTATGACTACGATGAGATCCGGGGTTTGGTGGGGGAGTTCGGATACACGGAGCCCACCGCGCTCGCGGCGAGGAAGCGCAGGCCATCAAGCGCTAGGCCGGATTCAAAGCGCGCCGGTGGGTCGTAGAGCGGACCCATTGCTGGATGAACCGGTTCCGCCGGGTTCTGATCCGTTGGGAGAAGATTCCTGAAAACGATTTGGCATTGCTTCACTTTGTTTGTGCCTTTATCACCCTCCGCTGTGCGGGGGTTTTAGAATAGGCTCTTAATACTGTCTTCAGTTAAATTTCAAATCAAAGGCCTCTCCCCCCCTTTTGAGGGTATTGATCTTTCGTTAGGTTGTCCTCTACAATCACACTACTTTTAACTGTTTTCAAACAGGTCCATGCTTGTTGTGACAACAGGCATCGTCATGACGGATTGTTCAAATACGAACCGCCTCAAGGATATAAATGTAGGTTTCCTCGGCTGTTTGTTAGTGGCGGGTTATTGTGATGTGTGATTCTCAATACGAAGGATGAGAGGGATGGCGAAAGAGATTGACAAGGAACGAAGAAGGACGGAACGCTATGGGCTAAGAACGATCATCAGGTATGAATCATCTACTGGATTGAGAAGTCAAGAAAATATGGATACTGGCAAAACCGTCAATATAAGCACTGGTGGTTTTTGCTTGCGGACCAATAAGCCGATGGTACCATTTCAAATTGTTCGGGTGAGAATTCCCGTTTCCAGGGTGAATGTTTCTTCTCCTACCTTGGCGGAAGTCTGTTGGGTGGAAGGAATGAAAAGTCAAAAGGAATTTTCGGTGGGTCTGCGATTTTTAATATAAACCTTTGATAGAGAGAAGAATGGCCTTTTTCAGGAGCAAAGAAATACTTCGAAACCGTTTTGATGTCTTGGCGGTTTTCATTATAGAATGTTTAGTTATTTCTGCTCTTCCCTATGGTTCTGGAAGGGTCTGGGGAGAGGATGGTCTGATTCCGATTGCTACTCCGGCGGCCTCTTTCCCGGAGCAAACGACAGCCCCTTCTCCGAAAGCGAGTCGGAAGATGGAGGTAAATGAGCCGACATCGGATTATATCCTTGGAGCGGAAGATGTTCTTGAGGTCCTTGTCTGGAGAAATGAAAGCCTGTCCAGGACGGTGACGATCCGTCCCGACGGAAAAATTTCGTTGCCATTGATCGGTGAAATTCAAGCGGCCGGTCTTGCGCCGACTCAGTTGCGCGATACCATCAAGGAACGTTTAAAAGAATACAAAGAGACACCCGAAGTTTCCATTATTGTAAGAGAGATTAATAGTTTCTCCATTTTCATTACGGGAGAGATTGCCCATCCAGGCAAATTGCAACTCCGGAGTTTTACGACTTTTTTACAAGGAATTATCTTGTCAGGGGGGTTTACCCAAAATGCCGACACCAATCGGATTCTTCTTTTAAGGAGAGAGGGAAACCGTGAAGTCCGGATGAATATCAATTATGCCGATATTGTCAATGGCACCAATCCGAATTCAAACCTGATTTTGCAGCGTGGAGACACCATTGTAGTCCCGACGATTGGAGGGCGTTGACCGTAAACGGAAGAGCTGGGATCAAAATTTTAAAAGAGGCCGATGACCATCAAAAGTCTGTTTCTTGGCATTGCATCGATCTCGAGACTGTGACATGATGGCGATTGTTTGTTTTAAAAAGGGGGAGATGTGGTTATCAGGAATATTCTTTCTAAACTGATATTTATTATAATATTTTGTTTTTCGGCATTTTTTGTTGGTGGTTGTGTCAAACGTTCCGTCCCCCTTCCGCAACTACCGTTGGAAAGCAGAGAGGTTGAAAAAAACGGATCTCCGGTTGAAGACCTGTCAAGGTATATTCTTGCCGCGGAAGATGTTCTTGAGGTGCTCGTCTGGAGAAATGAAAATTTATCGAGGACTGTGACCATCCGTCCTGACGGGAAGATTTCGTTGCCGTTGATCGGTGAGGTTCAAGCGGCCGGTTTGGCACCGACTCAATTGCGGGATGCCATCAAAGAACGCTTGAAAGAATACAAGGAGACGCCGGAAGTTTCCGTTGTTGTGAGAGAAGTAAATAGCCTTTCCGTATTTGTCCTCGGTGAAGTGGTTCGTCCTGGTAAATTGCAACTGAGAAGCGAAACCACCCTTCTTCAGGCGATCACACTGGTAGGCGGGTTTACCCAATTCGCAAACTATAACAACATTGTCCTCTTAAGAAAAGAAGGAGACCGTGAAACCCGAATTCGAATCAAATACAGGGATATCATCAACGGTAAAAATCCATCTGGAAATGTGGTATTGCGGCGTGGAGATACCGTTTTGGTTCCTTAATTTAAGAAATACTAGCAGGCTGTTGAAAAAATTGATTTTGGTATCGAAAGATCCTTTTCATCCCTTAAAAGCATAGCTTCTAATGCTTTAAAAACAATAATTTAAGAAATCTGAGACGAGTCAAAATCTCATTCAAAACGAGAGCTTTTAGTTTTTCAACAGTCTGCTAGATGGGAGTCGGGAACAGAGCAAGAGGACTCAGTGAAGAAACGCATCCTGATTACCGGAGCAGATGGATTTGTAGGACGCGCCACGTGTGCCGCATTGTCAAAAAAGTATATAGTACAAGGAACAGTACGGAGCAACAAAAGGCTCCTTAATCTTCCCTCTGATATTACTGGAATTGTGACAGATGATTTAAGTTTAATGATTGATTGGAAAAGTTTGCTGCAAGGAACAGAGACGGTCATTCACCTCGCGGCGCGTGTCCATCAGATGAGAGAGGATAGATCCGGGTCGATGGAGGCTTATCAAAGGATCAATGTAAGTATGACTGAGACTTTGGCGAATGCATCGAGCCAAGCGGGAGTTCGAAGGCTTATTTTTATTAGCTCTGTAAAAGCAATGGGAGAGTCAACACGACCCGGCGAGGCTTGGAATGAATCTTCTCCTTGTGATCCACAAGATGCTTATGGCAGGAGTAAGCATGATGCTGAACGGATCCTCACTGATATCGGCAAGAAGACAAGTTTAGAGGTAGTCATTTTACGGCTTCCCCTGGTTTATGGACCGGGTGTTAAAGGTAACATAGCCCGCCTTTTAACTGCCGTATCCCGCGGTATTCCTCTTCCATTAGGGGGGATTCATAATCAAAGAAGCTTGTTGTATCTGGACAATCTCGTTGATGCGATCCGGGTCTCAATAGAGCATCCTGCTGCAGCAGGAGAGACTTTTTTGGTGAGTGATGGGGAGGATTGTTCAACACCGAAATTGATCCGCCTTGTCGGGCTTGGGATAAATCGTCCGGTTCGAATGTTCCATTTTCCACCTTCAATCATCCGTTTGGCGGGCCGTATATTCGGAAAGGGAGCGGAAGTGGAGCGATTACTTGGTTCTTTAGTGGTTGATATTGGGAAGATTCGGCAGACGTTATCCTGGAATCCACCGTATACGATGGAACAAGGCCTAAAACGAACAGCCCATTTCTATAGAACGCATGAGCATGAAAAATCAGTCTGACTTTCAGATGTTTGAAACGAAGGCCCCCTCTTCTCATGAGATACAAGAATCCCGCGTCGCTCTAGGTGGAAGCATCTTTTCCTGGAGGAGAGGAGGAAAGCGGTTGTTCGATTTTTCTTTGGCTGCGGTCTCTGCGATTTTTCTTTTGGTTCCGATGTTGGTCATTGCATTTTTAATCAAACTCAACTCCAGAGGGCCTGTGCTGTACTGGTCAGACCGAGTCGGAATTCGAAACACGATCTTTAAAATGCCGAAATTCAGAACGATGCGAAGGAATACTCCTGCATTGGCCACCCATCTTTTGGATAATCCTCATCTTTATATTACTCCAATTGGAAGATTCTTAAGAAAAACGAGTTTGGATGAGCTTCCTCAGCTCTTTAGCATCCTGAAGGGTGAGATTAGCTTTGTGGGACCGCGCCCTGCGCTTTTTAACCAGGCCGATCTCGTTAATCTTCGTACTCAAAGGGGGGTTCACGAGATTATTCCAGGGTTGACAGGATGGGCTCAGGTAAATGGGCGCGATGAGCTTCCTATTTCTAAGAAGGTTGAATTTGATGCGTATTATTTGACACATCAATCAGTTACTTTTGACCTTAAGATTCTATTGGTAACGTTTCTAAAAGTAATTAAAGGTGATGGGGTGAATCACTGAAACTACCCTAAGCTCTGTTCACAATGTGGAGACTGTCCTAAACTAAGTTGAGAATTGAGAAGTGGCTCCCGGTGTGGTGAAATGTTTTGACGAAGAAACATCACCCACA
>CAYVDU010000141.1:0-4440 GCA_964450765.1 uncultured bacterium
TAAATTATAAATTGCATATTTTGGCTGGCGCGAAAGCCGTTGAATTTCCAGAAACACAACGCGCATAGTATTGGAGATAATACAATGCGCGTTGCGTTTCTGAAAATTCAACGCTTTGGCGCTGCCAAAATGTGCAATTTATAATTTAATCCACTATATCTCCTTGTAAATGGGAACCTTTTCGCAAAATTTTTCTCATTTCCATAGGAGAATAAACCCAAAACTCAGGTTAATATTTACTCAATTGTGATCATCGATACGGTTTTATCGATTCTGATAACTTGATATATTTTAATGCACTACTCCTCTATCTGTATCGCCGCCATCATTATAGGTGAGGAGGCTTTGGGACTGAAGAGGTTGAGGGGGTTTTGGCGTAGGTTTTAGCTTGCCTATATCATTATCCGAGAATTGCCAGGTGAAAAACGTTCCGCCTAGAGCACTGAGTGGAAGAATGATCGTTCCGAGTAATTTGTGGGCAGCAAAACCGTTTAGAGTTCCTGTAATATTATGAAAAGCCCCGACATTTGCTAGCATTAAACATCCAATGAGAGATCCTGCTACGGTTAAGAAAGCTGCTGCATAAAACCAAGCGTTTCTGGTTTTTAAAAATTGAAGTGTTCCTTGAGGTTTCTGTTGCTGGGATGAAGATGTCCCTAGTAAAGGGGTTGTCTGTACTGCGTTTGTATTATTCATTATTAATCCTTTTTGTTGTATTTGTTAATTATTATAAACAAATTAATATTTATGTATCAACTTAAATTTTAATATTTAATTTATTTTTTTATTTATTTTGATAGAGCTTTTTTTTGTAAATCGTTTATATTCAGTGTGTTGTGTGCATTTTTGAGGTCTGGGCGCGACATGTGCCAAAGAAAGAGGGATCTTCTATTTTCGAAATGAATTTCTCAGGGTCGGGAAGACTGATAAGGCCATGACAGGCTGGGGTAGTTATTCTGCTGGAGATGTGCTGAGGAGTCGAAGTCTTTCGCAAAGAGGTTCGTGAGCGAGTAGCTCTTCGACGCTAGGCAGGATTCGGTAGGTCCAGTTGGTTGAGAGAATGGTCCCGGGGACATTGATCCTCTCTTCTTCCGGTTGGTTGGAAACTAGTTCTGGAAAGAGAGCGAGATATTCTTGGAGAAGATTGATATGAAAGTAGCTTGGGGTGAGATGTGCTTTTTGAAGGATCATTAAGCGATTTTCCGGGCTTAAAGGGACTTGGTATGGGATACGTAGCATTTCTGCAAATGGGATCGTTTCTTCTGGGAACTGAGCCCACCATAACCCAAGTGGTTCGGAGTCTTGTGTAGAGACGCATGTTAGGCTTAAGGGTTCATATTCGCTGAAAGGGATATAGGAATGATCGTGATCCCAATGTTTTTGCCAGCGTATGACGCAGGTTCGACAGATGCCGAGTTCTTTTAGGATCGGTCTTACTTCTCTTGGGATAGTGCCGAGATCTTCAGCAATTGGCAGCATATTGCTTGCATTGATCAGCATTTCTAAAATTTCTTTTCCTTGGATTTCCCAAAGATGAAAATCTTGAGGGATAAAAAAACCATCGATTGGTTTTTTATCTTTTTCAATAGCAAAGATACGGAATAATCCAACGACGTGATCAATGCGGTAGATATCAAAAAAACGCTCGAAGATGGCAAGACGCCTCTTCCACCATTGGAAGTTATCTTGACGTATAGCATCCCAATTGTAGATAGGAAATCCCCATTTTTGCCCTTCTTTATTGTAGTAATCGGGAGGAGCTCCTGCAACAAGGTTGAGATTAAAAAAAGAAGGATTTTCCCAGATGTCGGCGCTTTCAGGGCTTAGCAAAATGGGGATGTCTCCCTTTAGATAGACCTGTTGAGAGCCGGCATATTCTTTGACTTTTTGCATTTGTGAAAATGCAAGGAATTGAAGAAAGCTATAAAACTGAATGGAAGTCAAATGTTTTTGGAATGTTGTCTCTGTAGGAAAACGATCTTCGGTCGGCCATGTTTGGAAAGAAGATCCCTGATAGAGCTGTTTTAGACTTTTAAAGAGCGCATAGTGTTTTAACCATGCGTTTTCTTGGATAAAAGAGAGATACGTTGGATTGTTAGCAAATGAGGGAAATATTTTTAAAAAGTATTCGTAAAGAAAAGTGAGTTTTTTTTGCTTAATTTCTAAAAGAGGAACTCGGGGTAGTTTGAGATACTGTTGGAGCGCTAAGAACTCATTGGACATGGATTCAATCTCCGGCAAAGCAGAGATGCTTAAGAAAAGAGGATCTAAGGCGCAGGAAGAGATGGCGTAGTATGGACTTTGATCCGGGCCTGTATCGTTAATGGGAAGCAGCTGAATGGTGTCGAAATGGATCTTCTTGCAAAAATCAATAAGTAAGGTGAGATCTAAAAATTCTCCAACACCAGCGCTTTTTTGAGTGTGAATAGAGGAAAGAGAGACTAAAATGCCGTGATGTGGCTTTTTTTTGATTTTGTCCCATATCAGATCTATTTTCATGGCCGCATGCCGAATGGAATGGAAGATGTGGTAGGCGGCGTTACGGTAATAATTTGACCTTTCTGAATAGAGTCATGCCATGCGGAGCCTAATTCAAAGAAACTTCCGAAAAGTCCTGCGAGTCTCTCTCCGTTTAAGATGAAGAGCGGATAGCTCTGGTAAAGAGCAAGATGATTGGTATTGGCTATATAGCAAAAGATGCCGGGCCTTGGATCTGATAATCCGTTTGCTTTTAGAGCTTCAGCTAAGACATTCTCTCGGAATTTTCCGGGAGGAAGAGCGATGATTTTTGCAAACATAAGTAGTTTTTCTTGCGTTGAATCGAGTTGTAATTGGATGCGAATCGGAGGGATTTCTATGCTGCAGGCGTTATATTTATCTGGGGTTAAGGAAATATTTAAGATGGAGCCGAGAGATTCCAGTAATTCTGTAAGACGATCGGTCATTTTGATTCTTCTTCTTTTTTTGGTTTGGCTTTTCTCTTTTTTTCTTGCTGCTCTTCGTCAAGTTCGTCTTCTAATTTTTCTAAGAGGTCGACGAGAGATTTTGCGATTTCATCTCGATGCTGCATGTTTCTAAAATAACGCGGAGCGACTTGCTTGAGGGCATCATACATTTGAGAAAAAATAATGATTTGAGCGGGTGTGTATTCTTTTAGATCCAAAAGGTCGGCAACTTGTCTGATTTTGTCGGGATTGATGTAGCGTTCGGCTAGAAATTTGATAAAGATCTTGGAGAGAATTTCGAAACGAATTTTAGGATTGACGGGAATTTCGTATGAGAGGAATTGACGTTGTACAATTTTCATTCTAGATTGAAAGAAACGAAAGACTCCAAGAATTCCTTGTAATGATTTTGTATCTTCGATGAGACGCACAAGTTCTGCTCGGTCGATGGAGGGGCCTTTTGATTTAAGATCGCTTCCTAAAGAATGCAGTAAAAATAAAATGACGGATTTGAGTTTATTGTAAGGATATTTGTCCGTTAATTCATCGAAGAGATGGATGGCGTCTCGTCTTGTCCCCGTAACATCTCGGTATAAATCGCGAAGAGAGGTAGGAGATCCTAATCCTGCAGTGGAAAATTCCCTTGCTTGAGCTCCGATATTGCGTCCTGCGCGAATTTGCCTTGCATAGTCTTCGTTGAGCCTTTTTTTTGTTTCTTTGAGCGCAGGCAGGAGATTCTCTCCGGCGGTTTCCATGAGAAAGTCAAGGGCCTCGTCTGCTAAAGCCGGATCCGGATACACAGAGAGCAGTTTGTTCATGATTTCTTCAGGCGTATCGGTTTCTTTAATCAGATCGCGTAAGATGATTAGCGTTCGTTGATTGAGTTCTGGATTATTACCTTGAAATCGAGCTGCAGCATCTCCAACGCTTTCAACATCGAGAATTTTTACGTCCTCGGGATTTTCGATCGCTTCTTTTTGTGTTTGCGATTTTAATTTATCGAGGTCTTTAAATCTTTGCGCTTGTTGCATGGGATTAATAAAAGAAGGTTCATAAAAGTCTTCGAGATTGCCTTCGCTAATGACGGCTTTTGCGATTTCTTCTTTTACTTCTTGTCGAATCGTATTCACTGCCTGCTGGCTAATAGGCATGATATTGGAAATATTTGGATCTGCCATAAAGAGAATGTGTTGGATGTTTAAACTTTTTTATACATTGATGTCGGAAATGATTCAAGAAAGAGGATTTTTTTGATGTTTTTATATTCAAATTTTTAATAGAATCGACGGCTTCGGTGTGCCCCGAGGAAAGGTTATTTATGTGGAAGTGGATTATATTGATTGTCGTGGTGAGTTTTTCTGAAGTCAATGCTCAGAACCAAGAGCGTGTACCTTCGAGACTAAAATATCATTTATCTGTGTGTTCTCTTCTTAAAAATGATGCGGCTCCTTGGTTAGTGGAGTGGATTGAATATCACCGACTGATTGGTGTGGAT
>CAYVDU010000142.1:0-4361 GCA_964450765.1 uncultured bacterium
ACAGAATCGGAGCCATTGGAAATTCGGGTAATGCAGTCATCGAAAATACATTCAACTTCCCCTGCTGCATCTCTCAAAATATGGCAAAGTGTGCTCCTCATGATTTCCAGATCGAAATCTTCTAATCTTGTGCCAAGAAGGTCAACACCCATTTCCATCATCTGATGACCTGCTTCATCAAGCAAAATCCCACGACTATTCTTTGTCCGAGATTCAGAAATGGAGGGATAAACTCCCATTCGTTTTAGCACTTCAAGGCCAGCGCCCCGTAGATCGATTTTATATCCGCCCGTTCGTAAACATGGATGCTGCTCGATAAGGGTTGAGGTAAACCCAAACCGTTTTAACCAGTAAGCAAGGGTTAAACCCGCAACGCCTGCCCCAGAGATAAGAACTGTTTTCTGTTTCATAGTGACCCTATTCTACAAAACAGACCGACCGTCGGTCAATACAAAAAAAAAATCTTTAAACCAAAGAATGGACTCTTCCTAAATGGATGTGATAAAATCAACCTACTTTCTAGAGACTTATGTTTAGAAAATTTTTTACCCTGCTATTTTCTTTCCCTTTTTTATGTTGCGCAATGCCAACCACCTACAAAGTTGAAATTTCTTCTGGGAAAGTAGCCTATTGGGATTCTAAACCCCAAGCCAATCCTGAAGAACCCACATTAGTTTTTCTCCATGGCCACATTACAAATAAATGCTTTTTCACATCACAATTCAATTCCCCCTCTCTTAAGAAATATCGCATTATTTGTATTGATCTTCCTGGTTATGGAGAAAGTGATGCCCCAAATAATCCAGAGAAAGTTTACAGCTGGCCTGGATACGCTGAGAGTGTAAAAGAAGTTATTCGTGTTCTAGGCTTACAGAATGTTATTGTCATCGGCTGGTCTTTAGGAGGGCATGTAGGTCTTGAGTTAACTTCTCTCTTACCTCAATTGAAAGGGCTTTTGATTACAGGAACACCACCAATTGAAGTATCCGCTGATGGATTTAGCAAGGGATTCAAAATAGTCGACCCCAAAATTCTAGAATGTTTTGGTAAGGGGAATTTGAGTCTCGAAGAAATCGAGCTTCTTGCTCGAGCAAATGGATATGATGGCTCAGCTAATAAGCAGTTCATTAAAGACGCCATTTTCCAGACAGATGAAGGCGCAAAAGTCATCTATCCTCGCTCTATTTTAAACGGCGTTGGACAAAACGAAATCGAAATCGTGCGAAATTGGCCTCGCCCAATAGCCGTGATAGCAGGAGCTGATGAAGTCCTGATAAATAACGAATACATTATCAATGAAGTTCCTTTTGCGAATTTATGGAACGAGCAAGTTTATCTAGTGCAACATTCAGGCCATTTTGTTCATATGGAACAGCCCCAGATATTCAATGAAATCGTCCAAAAATTTGCTCGAGATGTTTTTAATAATGAATAGAGAGAAATCAACAGACTTTCTTCTTATTGCTTGATCTTGAATTCACAGAATTATCGACTGCATAAATCAGAAAGTATAAGAGAGTGTCTTCAATTTTATTTTCGATATATAATCACCCGTAACGGCTTCTTGAGCATACCCAGAAAAATTAGATTTTCGCTCGTGGTAGTTCTGTATTCATATGAAAAGATGTCTTGAAAAACTTAAAAGCCTTAATTACCTTTAGTAGCATGACGAATAGCCCTGTACAGATTATTTATTTAAACGGCCCCTCAAGCAGTGGAAAGACAACTCTTGCTAAAGCCTTACAACACTCTTTTGAGACGTTATTTTTGCTAGTAGGCATTGATAAAATCATTGGCTGGATGCCCGAAAAAGTGAATGACTGGACAGGTGGTGAAGCTCCTCTTGGATACAGTTGGAAAAAAGACAAAGACTCCTCAGGAAATCTTATTCATGAACTTCAATCTGGACCCTATGCAAAGGAAATAGCGAAAACATTCCAGGATATAGTCCTCTTGCTCGCCCAAAAAGGGCATTCTATCATTATCGACGATGTTTCGTTTGGCAAACAACAGATTGATGAATGGAAGAAACTTTTAAAAGATTTTCACGTTTTATGGGTAGGTGTTAACGCTCCTCTTGATGTCTTAGAAAAAAGAGAAAAAGAGCGAGGCAATAGAATGATAGGATCAGCTCGAGCTCAATTTCACAAAGTACATTTGGATGCCACCTATGATTTAGAAATTGATACTCATCATGCTTCTAACACTGAAAATGTAAAAAAAATGCAGTTGCTAGTGAAAAACTATGAACATCTTGAATCAAAAATTCTCATACGCTCTCTCATAAAATCGGATATTTCTAAGATAGTCACTCGATATTCTTTCCCATGGTCCTCTCCAGAAAAAACCGAGACTCTTTGGGACTCATATTACCAAGAGCAACAAGACGGAATTCGAACTGTAGCTGTGATAGAAGAAAATCATGAAATCCTAGGCTATGGTAGCTTACTGAAAAAGCCAGAGAGTCCTTTTTTTTCACAGAAAAACATTCCAGAAATCAACGCAATTTGGATCGACGAAGATCATAGAAGAAAAGGCTTGGGAACAGCCTTGATCAAATGGCTTGAAAATCTTGCGAGTCAAGAAGGCTATCAGCAAATAGGGATTGGAGTGGGTCTATACAAAGATTACGGACCCGCACAACGACTTTATTTCCAGCTAGGTTATATTCCTGACGGAAACGGGATTTCTTACAAAAGCGTTCCTGCCATTGCAGGAAAAACTTACCTCCTAGACGACGACCTGCTTTTGTGGTTGGTAAAGTCATTACCCTCTGGAGCAAGATGAAAGACAGAAATATCGATATTGGCTTCTATCAAGAACATCTCAATTTGCAAAAAGCTTCTTTTTCACGGATCGACCATGAAGACGCAATGGTCGCTATCGTTTATAGAATCACACAAGTGGATGGGACACATTTTATTCTAAAAATTTGCGATAGAAAAAAGGATTATCTTCGAGAAGTAAAGTTTTTAAAATGTCTTATAGATAAAGTGCCAGTCCCTCGAATTTTACAAATAGTGCCTCCTGAAGCAGGGGTTCATGGAGCTATTCTCATGGAGTGCTTATCAGGACACCTGCTTAAAGCAAATGAAATGACAGAATCTCTTGCACACGAGCTTGGTCGTTGCTTAGCTCTTATCCACAATCATCGCCTATCTGGATATGGCGATCCTATAGATGACAGCCTCAGCAATAATCCCAAAGATTATTTTACATTTAAGTTTGAAGAAGGGTTAGATGAATGCAAGAATCATTTGTCATCTGATTTAGTTGAAACATGTCAAAGGTATTATACTTCACATTTGCATCTTCTTTCCGCTGTAGATGGCCCTTGTATTGTACATCGCGATTTTCGTCCTGGTAATCTTATGGTGTCTGACGGTGAGCTTCAAGGAATTATTGATTGGGCTGGAGCTAGAGCTAGCTTCGCAGAAGAGGATTTCTGTTCGCTAGAACACGGCGATTGGTTAAATCAGCATATGGGAGACTTTCTTTCTGGATATGCCAACATTCGTCCCGTCCCTCAATACAAACCTCTAATCCCATTTCTCCGTTTAAATAAAGCGATAGCCACGATCGGTTTCACAGTAAAGCAAGACACTTGGAAAACAACCGATGCTCGCATTTATCAATTCAATCGCCAATTTCTTGAAAAGTTCTTATCTAAGTAATTAGTGAAAATATCATATAAAGCTAAGGGACCTCTTGGGATGCTTTTCAAGAGGAACCACTATATACCTGCAACGCAAACGCCAGAAAAAAACATCTCATCAATTGATTCAGGAGTTCTCTTCCCAGAAAAACTAACTTGCCAAGTGCCAACACCGCTGAACCCTCCAAATTTAGATGGAATAGGATCAATAGTTGGTCTTAAGTTAGGTAAATGCCTTGATGATGTCCCAGAATAAAACCCAAGCTATTGTTGCCATTCTTATACAACTTGGAGGTATTTTTCGTATTTTGGCTTACTTATTAGCTGTACTTCCATTCAGAGATTTTTTCTATGACCAAATTGCAAAAATTCGCCATAAATTCTTTCCTAAGCCCCAAACTAACTGCCCAATTGTTCCAAGCGAACTCCAAAACCTATTCAAAAACAACTAATAACCTGAGTCCTGCAATTTCCTCTAGAGTCCCTTGTCTAAAGATCCGCTCAAGATCATCGCAAAAAAGAAAATCAAACAAATTGCGACCCATTTTTTGATTTCATTATTTTGCCTCCAAGCTTTTGTTGTAAAGTTGTACAATTTTAGAATAATAAACCCCCAAATTGGAGTCGCAAAAACCAAAACTAAAAAATTAAAACTAACCGTCTGTATCGCTGTTAAATTTTCTAATAAATTCATGATAACACCTAA
>CAYVDU010000143.1:0-4338 GCA_964450765.1 uncultured bacterium
GCTCCAGCCTCTCTGCGAAAGCAAGGAGTATATGAGGTATAGCAAAGAGGGAGGGATTCTTCTTCAAAAGTCTCATCGGCATGAAGCCCATTAATAGCAGCTTCTGATGTGGGAATCAGGTAGAGGTGGTAGTCTTTGTCGTTAATTTTAAAGAGCTGCTCTGCGAATTTAGGAAGCTGTCCGACCCCATACATGACTTCGGGTTTTACTAAAAGAGGAGGAATGATTTGGGTAAAGCCGTTTTTTCGATGGGTATCTAACATGTAGTTGAGAAGGGCCCACTCAAGTCTGGCTCCAAATCCCCTGTATAGCGGCCATCCGGATCCGGAAATTTTTGTAGCTCTTTCAAAATCAAATAGCTTGAGTTTTTCGTTGAGCTCTAGATGGTTTTTGAAGGGGAAGGAAAAAGAGGGTTTTTCTCCGTATGTTTTGATGCAAACGTTGTCTTTGGGACTTGGGGATACAGGAACGTCGTCTAGGGGAATGTTGGGAAGTGCTGATAGAGCTAAGAGGAATTTTTCTTCTAGCTCTCGAATTTGAGCGTCGTTTGTGTGAATTTGTTCGTTTAAGGTTGCAAGTTCGCTGGAAAAGGCATCTGTGTTTTCTCCTTTTTGTTTTTTCGATCCGATTTCTTTGGAGATGTGATTTTTTCTGGCCTTGTATTCTTCTACTTTTGTTTTTAAGTGACGGACTTTTTCATCTAAGTCTAGGATGGAGGAAAGCTCGATTTCCGGGTTTTTTGTCTGTAGCTTTGCTTCAAATTCTTTTGGTTTTTTTCGAAGTTCTTTGATGTCCAACATGCTGTTTCCTGCAAAATAATGTCCATCTAATATACGCAACTTTCCCTATTTTCCGAAAAGAGAATTGAAGAGATGAAAGATTTTTGCTATGTTATCTCATTTAAGGTAATTTGAGTGGTTCATGAAGGCTTCTTATCCTGTTGCTAAAAATCCTTTGATATTGCGCTATCATCGATTGATGGATGCGTTTGCCAAGTCTGACGACGAGAGAGATTTTTATTTAGACACCGTAGAGGGTTTTTTAGTGTATTTAGATCTTGATAAGGGGGTTGAGGAGCTTGATGCCTTGGACCAGGAGTTGAAAGAACACGAATCTCGATATCGCATTATCCCTAAAATGACTTTTTATGAAGTGAAGAAGTTTATGGAAGGGTTTGTCCATGAAAAAGTCTATGATATTGATACAAAAGAGAAGCTGCTCGACATCATTTCGGCGAAAGAAGCAAGGGAGCATTTTCTTGAATTTATCTATGACCACTTGAGTGAGCTTGAAAAGTGGCAGCTGTACTATCAAGAGAGATCTAGGATTCGCATTATTGAATGGCTTCGTCAATTGAATGTGCAATTTGTTTTTGAAGAGGACTTGGACGTCAATAAGAATCTATTAGAAAAGGTGAAGAGGTTCCTTTTTGATTCAAAAGTGTCTAAGGATATTGCGGGCGTTCGAGATATTTTGGTTGCAAAATCTAAGACGTACTATTCGAATGAAGCTTTGAATCCTCGTCCGAAGCGGGGACGTCCTCCCAAACAAGTTGTTAAAGTGGAATCAGAGCCTCAGGTGACTGTGGATATTTATACACAAGTTCCTCCGGCTTGCCGTCCGTTCTTATACATTCCGGATATTGCATCGGCAGCATCTGTCACATTCTCTGCTAAGTTTGAAACGGAAGCCCATTTACTCTCTTCTCTAAGAGGATCTCCTCGCCAGCTTGTGGATGAGAGATTGGAAGCTCTTTCTCAGCGTTTGGAATCTTTAAGGCAACTTTCCAGTCAGCTTTCCGGAGGAGGCAAAATATTAGGTTCCGAAATTAAAAAGCCATTTGTCCCTTCTGTCAGACTTCCAATGAAAGAGGTGAAGGCGGAATTGTTGAAGGAAGGAAAAGCTCCCAAGGTGGAATCTGCGATTGGAGACATTTTGCCCAAACGAAGGGGTCGTCCGCGCAAAGAAGATCATCCGGAAGAGTTTGTGGGGCAGCGTCGTCGTCGATTTGCAATTAAGAAGGTTTCTCAAATTAAAACTTCTAAAGATTCTCGTAAAGATAAAGAGAAATAATCATTTTTTTATAGAAAGGATTGATTTCTTGGCGGGGCCGTTTTATTAATGTTTTAAATGTTCTAAAGAATGGCCCTTCTGGTATAATTTGGCGAAATTTAAGGGACGGGCATGGGTTATCATTTCGTTAAAAAAAGTCGTGAAGAGCTCCTAAAAGATATCATCGAAGTTGCGAGGCCTATCAATAAAGATTTTGCTTTAAAAACTCTGGACGTAATGCTGCTCTCTCGTCTTATGGACGAAAAGATGGGGAAGTTGGTTCGTCAAAACAAAGGCGGCACTTTTCATTTAGGGAGTGCGGGCCATGAGATGATCGGGGCTATCTCAGCACTTTCTTTAAATTCGGGGACTGACTGGGGCCTCCCTTATTACCGAGATCGGTCTTTTGCTATTGGGCTTGGATGTTCTTTGGTGGATCTTATCGCCTCCTTTTTAGCTCGAGATATTCCTCACCATTCCGGAGGAAGGATGATGCCTGAGCACTTTTCTCAGAAAAATTTAAGAATTCCTTGTCAATCAAGCTGTGTCGGGTCTCAATTTTTGCAAGCGGCCGGCGTTGCCATGTCCTCTTTGCTTCGTAAATCAAAAGAAGTTGTTTATGTTTCTGGGGGAGATGGATCTACATCGCAAGGGGATTTTCATGAAATGCTGAATTTTGCATGCCTTCATAAGCTTCCGCTAGTGGTTGTGATCCAAGATAATGGTTGGGCGATTTCTGTTCCTGTTGCAGAGCAAACAGCGGGAAGATCAATTGTGCATATGGCTCGCGGTTATGAAGGTCTTGGAGTCTTTGAAATTGACGGTTGTGATTATGTGCAAACGCAAGATGCTCTTTCCAAGGCAGTCGCAAAAGCAAGAGAAGGATTTGGACCGAGTCTTGTCGTTGCAAAAATTCCTCGGATATCTGCTCATAGCAGTAGCGATGATCCAAAAAAATATAAAACAGAAGCGGTTTGTTCAGAGGAATTAGCCAGAGATCCTGTGCCTCGCTTTGAGAACTGGTTGATTGAGCAAGGTATATTGACTTTAGATGAGTTAAAACAAAGAAAGACAGAGTTGTTCAATGAAGTGGAGAGAGCTGCTCTTGAGGCAGATGCAAAGCCATTTCCTTCTCGTTTAAGTGCGGCAACAAAAGTATTTCAAGATTTTACATGTCCAGAAAGTAAGGCTGAGGTTCCAGGAGAATCCATAGTGCTGATGGATGCGCTCAACCATGCGCTTGTTGAAGAAATGCAGAGCGATGGCGGTGTGATTGTCTTTGGAGAAGATGTGGCGCGCGGCAAGGGTGGTGTTTTTGGGATTACTCGATCTTTGACAGAAAAATTTGGAGAGGATCGTTGTTTTAATACTCCGCTTGCAGAATCTACAATCATAGGGATAGCGCTTGGGTTGTCATTAGATGGCTTTCATAAGCCTGTAGCAGAGATTCAATTTGCTGACTATTCTTGGACAGGGATGAATCAATTATTCAATGAATTGGCAAGTATTCATTATCGTTCGAATGGTGAATGGAGTTGTCCTGTTGTTGTAAGAATGCCCTATGGAGGATATATCCAAGGGGGGCCTTATCATTCGCAAAGTATTGAAGCGTTTTTGTCTCACTGTCCCGGATTAAAAGTAGTGATTCCAAGTAATGCAGCGGATGCAAAAAGGCTTTTAAAAACGGCGATTCGAGATCCTAATCCTGTTGTTTTCTTGGAACATAAGGCGTTATATCGACAGCGTCTTTTTTGCGCTCGTCCGGAGACAGGCCCCGATGAACTTTTACCCTTTGGTAAGGCAAGCATTGTTCGAGAAGGTTCGGATGTAACATTTGTTGGCTGGGGTATGACTGTACTCATGGGAGTAGAAGCGGCAGATCACTTGGCGAAAGAGGGTGTTTCCGTAGAGGTCATTGATTTGAGAACTTTGGTTCCTTTAGACTTTGAGACTGTTTTGCTCTCGATTCAAAAAACAGGGAAACTCATGATTGCTCATGAAGCTCCGAAGAATTGTGGGTTTGGAGCGGAGTTGATGGCAAGAGCCGTAGAAGAAGCTTTTCATTATTTGGATGCTCCGATTCGACGCGTTTGCGGAAAGGATTGTCCAGTTCCTTATTGTAAAGATCTAGAGGATGAAGTTCTTCCTCAGAAAAAAGAGATTGAGGAAGCGCTTCGAGATTTATCTAGATTATAGAGGATAGATATACCGAAGACAGTTGAAGAATCGGTTTTCTGACGAGATTCAAAGCTGTAAAATTTCCAAAAAGATCAAGGGTATTGTATT
>CAYVDU010000144.1:0-2919 GCA_964450765.1 uncultured bacterium
GTGGAGAAACTTTTCTTAGCAAGGGTGTCTTCAGAAGTAATGGAAGCTGCAATTAACGTGTCTTATGCATGTCAGATTTTTCAAGGAGCTTCTGTGGCATTAGCTATGATGTCGCAGGTGTTTGTGGGGAGATGGTATGGGGCACGTTCTTTTTCTCAAATAGGTCCTGGGGTCTGGCAATTTATTTGGTTCTCGTTTTTTTCAATGTTGATTACCGTGCCATTGAGTCTTCTCTATGGTAGTTGGTATTTTCGAGGAACATCAATCGAATCGATAGGGATGCCTTATTTTTATCTTCTTATAAGTACAAATTTCTTATATCCACTCAGTGCCGTCCTTTCTTGTTTTTATCTAGGACAAGGGAAAACGCGTCTTGTTCTCATTGCAAATTTGGCAGCGCAATTAATGAAGATTGGGTTTGCCTACATTTTGATTTTTGGCATTGAGGAGCTTAGCATACCTGCTTTAGGTCTTATCGGAGGTGCGATTAGTACCGTGAGCGCGCAAGCTTTGTTTTGTGTGCTTTTGGGGGCTATTTTTTTAAAGCGTTCTTCTCGCGCTCTTTTTCATTCTTTCAGTTGGTATTTTCGTCCGGCTCTGTTTTGGGAGTGTATCTACCCGGGCCTCCTTAGGGCTGTCAATCGGATTTTAAATTTTACGAGTTGGGCATCAATTGCGCATCTCATGCTTGCTAAGGGAGGAGATTATCTGCTCATCCTATCTATTGGTGGTGTATTGACTCTTTTTCTTCCCTTTCTCTTTGAAGCCATCTGCCAAGCGCAAACAACAGTCGTCTCATATCTTTTAGGTTCAAGAGGGTATGAGTATTTAGCAAAAGCAACGCTGTCCGGATTTATTCTTGTAGTTGGGATTTCTATTCTTATGGCGATTCCTCTTGTGATGTTCCCATCATTGACATTTGGCTGGTTATTTCCCGATGTTTCGATGGACCCCTCTGTGATTCAGAAGGTGTTTTTAGGTGTGTGGCTTTCTTTTGTCTTTTTTACATTAAATGCAATTCCTCTCAGTTGTGTTTTAGCCCTGAAAGACATGAAATTTTCTTTTTTGATGGGCTTTATGAACTGGATCAACGGATACTTCTTGATTTACGTGGCGTTAGAGAAGGTTCGCATACCCGCCAGTCTTTTTTGGCTAACATTAAGTCTGATGCATGGATCTACGTTCTTTATCTATTGCTGGAGAATGAGGCACCTTATTTCCGGCATCTTGTCGAAGAAACTGTTGTCGAATTAGGATGTCTTACAAGGTAAGTGGATCTTATGGATAGATTTCCTATTAGTAGCAGAAGAAAGATATAAATAAACTATAATATTTATTTTTTTGTTTGTTTGAAATAGACGTAATAAGGAGCTTTTAGTAGGATCCGTTTTAAAGGGATATGTTTCTTATGGTGCAGATTGGTAAAGGGCATAGATTTGGTTTATTAGAATTTCGGGATCTCGTTTTTAAAGATCATTCTGTTGAAATAAGTTCAGAAACTTTAGAAAATCTTCATCAGGTTCGAGGTTTTATTGATTTTTTAATAAAAAAGTCTATTGATGTTTATGGAATTACAACTGGTCTTGCTGATTTAAGACATCACAAAATTGATTCTGCACGAGCTGCGCATTGTTCTGTAAATCTAATCGAAAGTCATGATGCAGGTATAGGTATTGCTCTTCCTTTTAACGTGACTCTTGGGGCTATGGCTGTGAGGGCTTCATCTTTAGCTAAAGGATATTCTGGATTTCAGCCAGAGAGTCTTGAGACTTTGGTGAAAATGATTAATGAGAGAATTATTCCTCAGGTTCCTAAAACCGGATCTTTGGGCGCAAGTGGAGATCTAGCTTTTCTTGCTCGAGTGGGAAGAGCCATGTGCGGAGATGTTGTTCCTGTTTGGTATAAAGAGAAAACAATGAGTGCTAGGGAAGCATTGAAGTTAGCAGGCATCGATCCTTTTATCCCCCTAGCGAAAGAGGGTCTAGCGATTACGAATGGGACTTCATTCATTAGTTCTATGCTATCCATTGCGTATCTACAACAGCTTAATACAATTGAAAATATTTTGGCTTTACAAGGACTTTTTTTGAATGCAGCTAGAGTTTGTAATCATGCTTTTTCACAATGCATTCAGGAAGTGCGTGGTCAGAAAGGGCAAAGTTTGGTTGCTGAGATCTTGTCAAATCACTTCCGTAATTCTTGCTTCCCTCATAGTGCTAAAGTACAAGATGATTATTGCATTCGTTGTTTGCCGCAAATTTTTGGTCCTAAAATAGAAGTTTTATTAGAGCAGTATCCTAAAATTGAAGCCGAGCTTAATGCTGTTACAGACAATCCATTGATTTTTAGAGGAAACGAGATTTCTCATGATGTGGATCGCAATAAAATCTGGTTATTTCAGGGAGAGTCTTGGAGCGTCATTTCTGGTGGTAATTTTCATGGAGAATGTCTAACTACGATCGCTGATAATCTTTGTGCTGCAAATGCAAAGTTGGCACTTACTTTAGAAAGACAGATTACATATATCTTGAACCCTAGCCGAAATAAGCATGAATTCCCAATTTACCTAATTACAGATGCATCAGAATTAGGTGTTGCTTCCGGATACATGATTACTCAATATACTGCAAATGCCTTGGCTCAAAGGATAGCTCAGTTAGGAACTCCGACCTCGATTTTTAATATTACAAGCGGAAATGAATCTGAAGATATTGTGAGCTATGGTTCAACGGCTGCTGAACGACTTTTGGAGCAGTTAAAATATTTGCATGAATTAACCGCTATTTATTTGACAGTGGTTGTGCAGGCTTATGCTATTACACGTGAAAAATTAATATCTTCTGGTGAAAAAATATCAAATCATCTTTTAGCTGAAAAAATGTTTCTGAAAATTAAAGAATTCACAAAAGAAGATTATTC
>CAYVDU010000144.1:2929-4333 GCA_964450765.1 uncultured bacterium
GAGGTATGATTGTGCATTAAAGATCTTAGAGTCCGATGTTCTAAGATCTATTATGGGATATCCTCTTTATTCTCAGATTGAAAATCCGGGCAATAAGCTCGTCTAATTTTCTGAAACTAGACAGGAAATTTGTGCTTGCATATAAAGACGTGAAATAGTGCATATCATTTAAAGTTGTTATGGAAAGAAAGTCGAGCAGGCGAGTGTTGCAATTTCTAATGGGGCATGATGTAATATTTTGGTTCTTAATAGTTTTAATACTTGTTTCTGCGATTGGTTTTTTTTTAGTTCCCTTCATACTGAGGGGCCCGTCAGATTCCAAAGATGTCCCTCTTTTGAGTTATGTATCTATTGTCTTTTTCATCTTGTGTTTTTGGCTGTTGAATAAAAAAACAGGAAGCAAGGAATAGAGAGCGAGAATTGAATCACACAAAAAGACGTCAGCGAGCGATCATTTTTGCTATCAATATTGGAAACACTTTAGAGTGGTACGAATTGTCCTTGTATGCTTACTGGGCGCCTACAATTTCGCAGCTTTTTTTTGATCCGAATTCAAAAATTAGTGGATCTTTGAGTATTTTTCTTATCCTTGCACTCGGTTATTTGATTCGTCCTGTTGGGGGGATCATTTTTGGGCGCCTTGGAGATAAAATTGGAAGACGAAAAGCTCTTTTATGGTCAATTATTGTAATGACCATTCCTACATTAATGATGAGCTTTTTACCTACATATGCAGCGGTAGGATTGTGGGCGCCTGTTTTGTTGTGTATTACGCGTTTGTTGCAATCGTTACCTGCAGGAGGGGAATTCCCTGGATCATTTTGCTATCTTTACGAAGTCGCTCAAGACAATAATAGAAAATATCTCACAAGCTGGGGATTTGTTGGTAATCAGATTGGGATCATGCTTGCAATGGTTGAATGTTTGATTTTCGAAAAGTTGTTGCCCATTGAAGACTTGGTCACGTGGGGGTGGCGTCTTTCGTTTTTGATTGGAACTGTAATTGGTTGTTATGGATTTTATTTACGTCATCTATTGCACGAGACTCCAATTTGGAGTGATTTAGAGAAAACAAATAAGCTAGTAAAATCTCCAGTATTAGATGTGCTGCTAGATTGTAAATGGAAAATTGTTAAGGGAATAGGCTATTCTGCCGTAACCACCATATCTTTTGGTGCCTTGATCTTATTTTTCCCTATTTATTTTGAGAGAATATTTCATACTAGTTATTTAAATAATTTAGTGGCTTTAATTATAGTTCTTTTTCTAATCACAATTCCTTTGCCGATTTTTGGAAAGCTTGCAGATAAATATAGTTACAAAAAAATGTTGATTTCTTCTTCGATTTCTATTCTTGTTCTTTTATTATCTCTGCACTTTATAAATATTGATTCTTATTTTACA
>CAYVDU010000145.1:0-632 GCA_964450765.1 uncultured bacterium
TGGCAGCTTTCAATCTCGTCTAAAAACCGATTCTTGAACCTTTTTCGGTATAATCCACTATATAATTCTTTTATTTTTCTTGGTCAAAATAGTTGTTGATGTCAGTGATTAAGAACTGTTCCCCTTGGAATTCGAATTTTTCTCCAATGGTTTTTCCTTTCATTGCTTGCGCCAATTTTGACTGGAAAGAGAGAATTCTTTGTTCCGGATTTGCATCCCAGGGTCCAAGAAGAATAAAGCGAGAATGCTCTCCTTTGGAATCTTGACAATCGACAACTGCGCCAATGCCGACTTTATTGTCTGCAACGTCTTTTTTCGTCAAAATACGGACGTTGGAGATCTGATCGGAGAGAAATTTGAGCTCAGACTGAAGTCGGTCTCGTCTTTCAAGTGCTGCTTTGAATTCCGCATTTTCTCGAAGATCTCCGTGAGCTCTTGCAACTTCAATTTCTCGGGCGTTGTGTACGGTTTCTACTGTGGCAATCTGCTGCATCCTGAGTTGCACTTTTTGATATCCTTCTTGTGTAGACCAAAGAACAGAATCTTCTTCAGAAGGTTCTACACTGACTTTTCTTAAGCGGGATAAAGATGGATGAGAAACCTCAGCCACTGATTGAAAGATTTTGATGTCG
>CAYVDU010000145.1:642-4314 GCA_964450765.1 uncultured bacterium
AAAGCGATCCGCACTTTGTGGCAAGAAGCAGATACTCTTTGGTTTCTTCAATGGAAGCTTGTTGCATGATGGTGCGCATGATGAGGTATCGGTCTTCTGTGATGATCCCCAAGATCTTTTTGATGAGGTCTTTATATTGTGGTTTTTTCTCTAAATGATCGAGCAAGATCAGCAAACTTTCGAAGAGCCGATTTTGCAACTCTTTATTGGCAAATGGGATTTTTGTTTTTTTATCGATGCCTTTTTGAAAGTACCAAATGAATATTTCTGGATAAGAGACAGGATGTAAGAGCAAAGAAGCGAGTTTTTTCTGAAGAGCTTCGATGCTGTTTGATTGACATAGTTCTGAAAAGATAAAATCTCTTAAAGAGTTTTGGGAGACAACAAAAAGAAGATCTAAAAAGATGTTTGTCCAATCTTTTCGATGGATTTGTGCTAACTGTAAAAGTTGTTTTTGGAAGGAAGAAATTTCAATAGTCCCTATGACTTCAGCAATATTGGGTGTTTGTTGGATAAGTTGAACGAGCTCTTTTGCATTTTCTTTGAGTCCCAATGATTCTAAGAGAAGGAATGTTTGCATTTTTTGCGATTCGTTCAGTTGCTCATAAACAAGAAGTGATTTCAGTCGGTCTTCTAAAGAGGTTTTGAACTCAGTGTTTTTTAGTGTTTCAGGAAAATCCCTGAGGAATGCATGAGTCATTTGGATGGTTGCATTCACACCAGGTTTTGCTTCTAAAGCTTTGTGAAATGTGATTTCATGCGGGAGTTCTTTTTCTCGTAAAACAAAAGGCTCCTTGAGATCTTTGGGGGATTCGATTTTGGTGTCTTTCTTGAGCTTTGTTCGGGTTGTTTGCCACCAGCGATTCCATTCAGATCCAGGAATGACAAGATCATAGAGCTCTTCTTTAATGTCCCCTGCTGTTTTAGGACCTAAGTCGCGCAGTAAAAGATGAATGAGACCGACAGGATTTTCTTTGGCTTCTTTTTCTAAAGCGTCGGGATTTCCGAATCTTTTCGCGTAAAAGTGATCATTTGTTAAGACGATTAATGTTTTGAATGCTTTTTCAAAAGAAAGAGATTGAATTCCTAGAACTTGTTCGAATTCCAAAGAGAGTTCTTCTCTGACAAAAGAGACGCTCACAATTTCTCCAGTCCCCCATCCTGCAGAATGAAAAACGAAATTGCCTTTTTGCATGTGGCTTAACAATTCGAAATTGCGAATAGCGGATTGAAATTTTTCTCGGTTTCTAAGACCTACGAGTTTGATTTTTTCGTTAAATAGAGGATCTTCCTGGAATCTTTCTTTGAGATGCACCATCGCTAAATCTGCGAGCTGCTCGCTGTTGGTGGTTTGGAGATCTAAAATGAGTCTTAGAACATCTCTTGCTTCATTTGGATTTTGTAATTCTCTCCAAAGAGGGAGGAGTCTTTCTACTTGGAGTCCGAAGGGTTTTGCTAAATCAGAGCGTTTTACAGTTTCTAAAGTAGCCACCATTTCGGGTCCGTCAGGCTGATCTCCGTAGCAATACTCTTCCCAGATCTTTAGAAATCCTGGGTAATCATTATTTTGAATTCTTTCACGAAAATCTTTTAAATAGGCCATTTGATGTGAGCTCCAAAAAACAAAAAATAATTGATTCTGTGCGAGTATAGAAGAAGAAGTGGATAATCTTCAAATACTCTCTTGGAGAAAGGATTTAAAGTTTAGATATGCACAAGATAGTGTTATGCCATTTAGGGCAGCATTGCATTTCAGCGCGTCAAAGTTGCAATGCAATGTGATACTTGAATCCACTATATGCCCGTTCCTGTTGAAAGGCACATATTCGGATTGAATTGAGAGTCGCTGGGATTGAATCAATCCCAATGGGTGACTTTCATCGGGGACCACTATAGTCGATTGAGTTTAAAATTACACATTTTGGCAGCGCCAAAGCGTCGAATTTTCACGATCGCAAAATGCATTGTATTGGATTAATACTATGCATTTTGCGATCGTGAAAATTCGACAGCTTTCGCGCCAGCCAAAATGGGTAATTTTAAATTCAATCGACTATATATACCGAGGATGATTGAAAAATCGGTTTTTTTAGGTGAGATTGGAAGCTGTCAAATATGATTTAAACGACTATAGTCCGAAATGATATGCGGCCGTTAAAAAAATATGATTGCAATGACGCTGACTGCTCTTAGTTTTAAGACTTCTTTGAGAGATTCTGTGTTATTTAAAATAATTGATTGATTTTAGATTTAGTGTTATTTTTATTTGTTAAATTATATCGTTATTTTATTTTGTTTGCGGTATTATAATGTAGTCGTTTAAATCGTTTTCGGCATAATCCGCTATGTAGGACAGTGAGTATAAGATGCAGCAGGAAGATTGGGATTTTGGTGTTTCAAGGCAAAAGCTGGGCCATGTCCAAATTTATCTTGATAGTCAAAAAAAAGTTTTGTCTTTGCAGGGTGTTGTCTTTTCAAGCCATGAGATCTTGGATTCGGTCAAAAAGTACGTTGATGTAAGAAAGAATCATTATTTTAAACCGCATAAAACTTTTTTTTCCCAAGTAAGCGATCAGGAAATTATTTTGGTTCAAGAAATTCCTTTTTCAAGAAAGGAAGATCTGTCTTTACGCCAAGAGATTGATGCGTTTCGTCTTCAAATGAAACGAGCTCATAGGCTTTTGTTTGAAATTGCATTAGAAGATCATTTTGAGAGAGTTCAAAGCAGTTTTTAAAAATTCCTCGGCCTGTTTGGGAGCCCTTCCAATGAGAGATTGGATCGAGAATAATTCTTTAATTTCTTTGGCATTTAAGTGAAACACAGGATTTGATGAGATCAATTCAAGAAGGGATTTAAGGGGGTCTTTTTTTTCTTGGAGTTGATGAGAGATCTGTCGTAAGGCTTCATGAAGTTCTTGTCGATTTCCCCCTTTCTGTGTGGATTTCATGAGGATATTTTCCATAACAAGAAATGGCATTTGTTTTTTGAAATGCTGTAGAGAAATTGTAGGCAAGATCACTAGATTGGAAAGGATTTGACTTAAGAGTTGCAAAATAGAATCTGCTGCTAAAAATGCTTCAGGAATACAGATTCTTTTATTGGAGGAGTCATCCAGAGATCTTTCGAGCCATTGCGTGGCTAATGTTTGCATTGTATTTTGGGGAAGGCTCATTAAAAATCTCGCAATTCCGCAAATCCTTTCTGAGTAAATAGGATTGCGCTTATAGGGCATTGCTGAAGATCCTACTTGTGTTTTTCCAAATCCTTCCATGATTTCTCCATCATGAGCCAAAAGACGGATATCGGTGGCCATTTTGTGGCTGCTTGAGGCAAAGGAGCTTAAGGCATTGAGAATCATCACATCGAGTTTGCGCGTATAGGTTTGTCCGGAGATAGGAAGAACATCGTTAAACCCAAATTCTTTGGCGATGAGTTCTTCTAACTTTTTCACTTTATTGGGGTTGTTGTTAAAAAGCAGAAGAAAAGAACTTTGAGTGCCTGTGGCTCCTTTCACTCCTAAAAAGGGAAGAGATTCGATGAGTCTTTTCCATTCTTTTGCATCGATTAGAAAATCTTGCAGCCATAGGCAGATTCTTTTTCCGATGGTCGTTGGTTGCGCACTTTGAAAATGAGTAAATCCAAGACAAGGATCTGATTTGTGTTTTTTGATG
>CAYVDU010000146.1:0-4302 GCA_964450765.1 uncultured bacterium
CACAACACTCCCCGTTAATGTAGCAAGATCGATCATGATTGTCGGATCAAGATTTTTGACGGCATAAGAAATGGCATCTGCCAAAATCAAACGACCTTCTGCATCGGTGTTATTTACCTCAACCGTTCTTCCTGAATAAGAGGTATACACATCGCCATGCTTATAACTCAAAGGTCCAATGCAATTTTCAACAGAAGGAATCAATCCCACTACATTCACTTTCAAGTTCAAAAGAGCAGCAGAACGGATCGCCCCTATCACTGCAGCCGCACCAGCCATGTCGCACTTCATCGTCAACATACCATCCACGGTCTTTAATGCGAGCCCTCCTGTATCATAGGTAACCCCTTTTCCGACAAGAACAATCCGTTCCTTAGAATTTGGATTCCCTTGATATGATATTTCGATCAGATAAGGATCTACTAAAGAAGCTCGATTCACTGCCAGGATGAGCCCCATCTTTTGTTTTTCTAACCAAGCCTTATCATAAATGGAGGTTCGAACATGGGCGGACTGCTTCATTAAAGATTTTGCAGTCTCCGCAAGTTTTGCAGGAGTTATTTCATCTGCACTTCCATTCACAAGATCTCTGGCTAGATAGACACTTTCAGTCACAATCTGTGCAGTTTTTAGATAAGACTCCAAAGAAGCGTCGAATCCAATCCAGTTCACTTGTTCAATCAAAAAAGAAGAATCTTTTAAAGTGTCTGCCTTCAACGAATTAAAGACATAATTCGAAAGAAGAAACCCTTCACAAACTCCTCGAACAACATCCTCTGATGAGAGAGATCCTCCATCAAAAGAAAGCACACTCACCGTTTTTGCTCGAACGGACTGACTGACACGCAAAGCCGATGCATAAGCACGTCGAAGCCCTTCTACTGTCACTCCATTTTTTTGACCAAGACCTAAAAGCAAAAGTCTTTTTGCCTTACATCCTTCTGGATAAACAAAAAACGTTTCAGAATTCTTCCCTTTAAAATCTCCAATTTCAACAGTATGTCGAATCAAAGAACTCAAATTTCCCAAATTTGCCGCAGCAATGGCTCCTTCCCAAAAAGGCAAGATCAACACATCTGCAACTTGCTCATCAGAGGAAAATACACTCTTCAAAATGGAACCTCATCATCAAAATTAGAACCGGAAGAAGTTGGCGCTGAAGAGCCGCTTCCTGACATCGGAGAGAAGCCGCCATAAGGACTGCTTTGGGCTGGCTCAGAACCTTGTCCATACGATCCAGCCGGACGCCCTTCTTGAGGAGATCCTGGAGTCGATGGT
Organism: uncultured bacterium; assembly: GCA_964450765.1. Lineage (GTDB taxonomy): Bacteria > Chlamydiota > Chlamydiia > Chlamydiales > SM23-39 > DAIDHZ01. The sequence continues at coordinate 1,279 of CAYVDU010000146.1, forward strand.
TTGCCGAACGGACTAAATTGAATTTGTACAGCCGTTACTTCCAAAGAAATTTGAGGTTTTCCTTCTCGATCATTAAAAATTTCAGGTTTATGAATCTCTCCGAAAACAATGATGGCGCTTCCTTTTTTAAAATGAGGCAACATATTTTTAAATTGATCTTCCCAGATCACAACTCTCCACCAAATCGTCTCTTCCTGTTGGCCTTTACGAGAACGAGCTGCAACGCGTAGCGTAGTTACTTTTTTTCCACTCTGAGTAAACCGAGTTTCAGGATCTGCACCTAGGTGTCCTGCAATCTGCACAAAATTCATGTATCCACCTCTAATAAATCAACACAAACAAACGATACAAAATACCCAATAAATTGTCCAAAAAATCAATCGTATTGCATAGATCTAAAAATTTCAGTATATAGTGGATTCAATTATAAATTGCATGCTTTCGCACAGCCAAAGCATGCAGTTTATAATCGAATCCACTATACACCGAAGATCATGAGCAAATCGGAAATACCCGACACCCTAGAAGCGCAAAGACAACATGTTGGCCCCCACCACTTAACTCGTGGGATCCTCTACATGCTGGCGTCCGGCATCTTTTCTTCTTTAATTTGGTTTATCGCGCAGATACTCGTCTCAAAAACATCTCTTCCCATTATTGTTGCAGCCAGAAATGCGGGAGGGCTTATTTTCACACTTCCTTGGATGATCTATCACGGAAGGGTCGCCTACAAAGCGGCCAATTTTAAACTCCTTTTTTTAAGATCTCTGAGCGGGACAACCTCTACATTTTTAATTTTTTCAGCCGTCGGCAGTATTTCTTTAACCAGCGCATCGCTACTGATTAACACATCCCCATTTTTCGTCCCCCTCATCTTTCGAATCTGGAAACAAACCCCGATCAACCATAAATTATGGCTTCCCATCATGATCGGATTTTTAGGGATTATTTTTGTTTTACAACCAACTGTTCACATCTTTCATCAAATTGGATCTCTATCTGGACTTGCTTCCGGGATTTCTTTTGCAATCAGCACTGCCCTCATTCGGATGGCCACAAAGTCTGAAAAGATGCATACAACCAACTTCTATTTCTATCTCATCAGTCTGATTCTCACAATCCCATTTCTTCCCTTTGGATGGCATATGGATTCTCTACAAATACTCATTCCATTAGGAATGATCGGCCTCTTTTCGGGAATCGGACAATCTTTGCTTTTCAAATCACTGCAATATGGAAAAGCATCGCAAATCTCACCTTTTGGATATTCCGCAGTGATCTATTCTGTAATCATTGATTACCTATTCAATCACATCGTTCCCTCTCCTCTAGAAATCATAGGGATTGTACTCATTTGCGCCGGCGGTGTTTGGCTAACCAGACGAGCCAGGTGAACGAAAAAAAGCCTTAAAAGAAAACGTATACAGAAAGATTCCCAACAATACAGCGGGAATACTTAAGATTTGTCCCATTGTTAACCAACAAGAAGATGACAAGAGATAGCTTTGTTCAAGTTTCAAACATTCCACCAAAAACCGAAATCCAAAAACGAGCATCAAAAATAAACCTATGATCTTACCTGGAACTTTCAAAAAATAAGGCTTATAACTCAATCTCCACAATAGACAAAATACTAACAAATAAAATAACGCCTCATAAATTTGCACGGGATGTCGAGGAACAAAAGCACTTCGATCCATCGGATGTCCAAAGAGAACCCCCCAAGGCAGATTCGTTTCTATTCCTAAAATTTCCTGATTTACAAAATTTCCAATTCGAATAAAAAAACCGCACAGAGCAATTGGGGCGCAAACAAAATCAAGAAGAGAAACTGCATTCAGACGAGTGGTTATCGAACGAATACGCCTTTCAAATATAATGATCGATAGAATAATAGAAATGACAGCACCATGGCTTGCAAGACCACCCTCCCAAACCTGAAAAAATGCCAAAGGATTCGCTAAATACTTCTCTAGTTTTTCATAAAAAAGGATATGACCTAACCTGGCACCTACAACAGTTGCAGCAACCATGTATACCATCAAACGATCTCCAATTAAAATAGACTTTTGACGCCCCGCTTCCTCATTATAGTCTGTACATATAGAGAAATAGCGTCTTAAAATAGACTTAAAAAGAGAAAGCCCAACAATAAACCCAACCGCAAACAGAACACCGTACCAACGCACCGGCAATTGGACAAAAGGGACAAAAAATATTTCAGGACTTGGATCCCAATAAAACATACAATTTATGATTTAATCTTCTATATATTCTGAAAAACGGCATGTTTAAAGTCAAAGTAATCACTATCGGAAAATGCAAAGAATCCTGGCTCAATGCCGGTATCCTCGAGTATGAAAAAAGACTCAAAAATAAAATGGTTATCGAATGGATTCTTGTAGAGTCAAATAAAGACCTTTTAGAAAAAGCTCTTAAAGAAACATCTTTCATCGCTCTGGATCTTCAAGGAAAGCTCTTAAACAGCGAAGAGGTAAGCCGTCATTTATTTTCCACTTTTGGTCTTAGACCCACATTCATCATCGGAGGCGCAGAAGGGTTGGACTCAAAAATAACAAGCAAAGCCTCTTTTCAATGGTCTCTCTCCCCATTGACATTTACCCATCAAATGGCACGGCTTCTTCTAGTAGAACAATTATACCGTGCCGTCGAGATCGAAGAAGGATCTTCTTATCATAAATAATCTTAGAGGGTATCTAGAAAGTAAGATTCGGTCGATTTTTGGGTTCTTTTGAGCCGATTTTCGATTAAAAATCGAGGGATATAATATCGACAACAGTATGAGACCGTTGCATAATTCGGGTTTATACCGAAAAAGATCGCTTTTAAGAGATTTTGATTCTTTTTCCGCCCCCACATATGCGGGACGCCTCATAGGGGGCCGGAAAAGAATTAAAAGATCCAAAAAGCGAATTTTTTGGGCAAGCCCCAATTATGCAACGGTCTCAGTATATACCCGTTCCAGTTGAAAGGCACCTATTCGGATTGAATTGAAAGTCGCCG
>CAYVDU010000147.1:0-4298 GCA_964450765.1 uncultured bacterium
ACTTGGGCCTCTAGGTATTGAAGATCTACAATTATTGGAAGCAATGGGCCTTTTAGTGGATCAAATAGAGGTTGCCTACCATTCTTTTCATTTAAGAAAGGCAACGCAACTGGTTATGGAATTAGCGCAACTTGGCAACGTCTATTTTGATACTAAGAAACCTTGGCAGCTTGCAAAAATGCCGGATCAAAGACAGAAGTTAGATACAACCATCCATTGCTGCATGAAATGTATTCAGTATTTGGCGCTTGTGTCGATGCCTATTATTCCGAATGCGGCTCAAAAAATTTGGCAAAAACTGGGATTTTCAAGTCTTTTGGAAAAACTCTCTTGGCAGACAGTTCGAGATCAAGCCTTGCCTGAGCATCAGAAGTTGCCGGAGCCAGAGATTTTGTTTCGTAAAGTGGAAGATGAAGAAATTGCAGAGCAAATCCGTAAATTAGGAACGAAGATGACAGAATCAAAAGTGAGTCTAAACGAAACTGTAGAGCAAGCGGTTGTCTTTGAACCTCAGAAAAATCTGATTGCCTTTGATGATTTTGAAAAGTTGGATTTGCGTGTTGTGGAAGTATTGCACGCAGAAAGAGTTCCAAAATCCAAAAAATTATTGAAACTATTAGTTGATCTTGGATTTGAAAAGAGAACGATTGTTTCCGGGATCTCTCTTTTTTATGAACCAGAGCAGTTAGTGGGTAAAAAGGTGCTGATTGTTGCGAATCTTCAGCCAGCAACGATTATGGGCATTGAGAGTCGAGGAATGGTCTTGGCGGCTCATTTTGATGCAACCTTAGAGCTTCCTCAACTCCAAAAAATACCAGCGGGTAGTGTAGTTAGTTAACAAATATTCAAACGAAGATGAAGACTGTCTTTGACGAAGTTTCCTGCCCATATTCCTAGGTGCACTCCAATTACAGGAACGACAAATTGCGTGTGATGATCAATATGGCAATAGGTCATGAAAAGATTGCTCAACAGCCCGATGATCGGGGGAGCTTTGATTCCTGTGATTTGTTCAATAAATCCGGAAGAACACGCAGATCCATGAGAGTGATCAGAGTCGGCTGTCGTTTCTTGCGTCATTCCTATAAAAATTCCGGTAATAAAGGAAGCTCCAAATAAGAGAGGACTCGCTGTGGCAGAGAAAAATCCTAAAGCAACGGCGCTCACTTTTTCTAAAACTTGAATTCCATTAAAAGATCTCTCTTGTGTGGCTGTGCAGCAATTTTGAGCTGGGATAGACGGTTTTACTGAAATAGTCATAAATTTCCTCTGTTAATCTGAGTTTTTGGTTCTTTAGCTAGAAAAATTTTGAGGGCTCTTAAAGCCACAAAAGTCACTGTAAGAAGACATATCCCGGCGACTTTCAATTCAATCCGAATAGGAGCCTTTCAACTGGAATGGGCATATTTTGGAGTAAGATTTTAGCTTTTATTATTTTTTATGTAAAACAGATATATTTGTCAGAAAAAAGTATTGATTGGGTCTATATCTATTTTGATATTTTCTAAGGGTGTTTTTTGAAGGATATTTTGAATCAGGCTTATTTTGGGCGTTTTGATGATGCATTGGAAGCGGAAGATATCTTTGACTTTGGGATGGCCGGCTGTCGTGATGGGAAATATTTGGACGTTAGGAGGGAGCTCTTTGGTGATTTGGCCGTGTATTTTTTCGGCAAGTTCTTGCGCTTGTTTTTCATTTTTATTGAAAAAGACAAGTTTTACAAGATGACAAAAGGGGGGGTAGTCAAATAGGCGTCTTTCTTCAAGCGTTGAGGTATAAAAAGCATCGGTATCTTGGGTTTTTGCTAGATGAATGAGGGGGTGTTTTGGAAGAAAAGTTTGTAAAATCACCTGTCCAGCAAGTTCTGATCTGCCTGCTCTTCCTGCCACTTGAATAAGGAGCTGGAACACATGTTCCGGAGAGCGGAAGTCGGGGATTGTTAATGAGGCATCGATATTTAAAATGCCGACGAGGGTTACTGCCGGAAAATGGAATCCCTTGGCGATCATTTGAGTGCCAATTAAAACATCTGCTTTATGAGAGCGAAACTGTTTAAAAAGATCCTCGTGGCTATGTTTTTTTTGTGTTGTATCTCGATCCATACGCAATGTGCGAATTCCAGGTAAAATCGCATGAAGAGATCTTTCGACGTGCTCTGTTCCAAATCCCTTAAACTCAAGACTATTTTCTGCATTGCACTCACTGCATATTCGAGGTGTTATTTTAGTGTAATTGCAGAGATGGCATTTTAGTGCATTGCTTTCACGATGATAGGTGAGGGATAGATCGCAATGGGGACATTTGGCAACACTTCTGCACTCACTGCAGATTTGCATGCGGTGATAGCCTCTTCGATTGAGAAGAAGAAGAACCTGTTCTCCGTTTTTGATTCGATCTTTAATCGCTGAGAGTAAGGGATCTGAAAAATGGGTAAACCCTTTATTTCTCTCGAATACAGGTTGCATATCGACGATGGAGATTGAGGGAAGGTTTGCTTGAGTTGCCCGTTTTGTGAGGGTATGCAGGTGATATTTTCCAACATCGGCATTGAAACGGGACTCAATGGACGGGGTAGCGCTTCCTAAGACAACGACCGCTTTTTCTAAATGGGCTCTCATCACAGCGACATCTCTTGCTTGATAGCAAGGCATTTCATCCGTTTGTTTGTAGGAGCTATCGTGTTCTTCATCGATGATGATGAGTCCAAGATTTTGGATCGGACAGAAAATCGCAGATCTTGCGCCAATCACAAGCTGAATTTTTCCTTCTTTTAAATCCTGCCAAGCAGAGGTTTTCTCTCCAAGACTTCTTTTGTGGTGTAAAATGGCAATTTTATCGGGGAAACGGGCCCGGAATCTTTCGATTGTTTGCGATGTTAAAGCGACTTCAGGAACGAGTAAAATAATCCCTTTTTTAAGTTCTAGCGCTTTGGCGATCGCTTGTAGATATACTTCTGTTTTTCCGCTTCCGGTCACACCGTAAATGAGATGGGAAGAGAACTGATGGCTATCGAGTGCATTATGGAGTGTTTTTACTGTTTTTGCTTGTTCGTCGTTGAGAGTTTTTGGTTTTGACGGGAAAAACTCTTCATTGAGAAGAAGATCTTCATCTAGCTGGACTTCTTTGATGTCGATGAAGTGATTTTTTTTTAAAGAATCGATGATGCTGCGAGATGATGTTTGTACAAGTTCTGAAAGAGGTAATCCTTGCGTGTTTTGTAAAAGTATTTCCAGCGCCGCAGCTTGTTTAGGAGATTTGATTCTTAAGTGCCGGCAAGCTTCGATGGTTTCTTCATGTGTTTTTTTGAGAGTGACAAAGAGTTGTTTTTTTTGCTGTACTTCTTTGCGAATATGGGGGGGGACAAAGCATTTGAGAACTTTTTGTAGAGGGGTGATGTAATATTTGGACATCCATTCGGCGAGTTTCCATTGTTCTGGAGCAAGATCGGTGTATTGGGAAAGGATTTTTAAAATAGGGCGGACGCCAGCGCTTTGAGTATTGGATTTTAAAGCGGCAATGGTCCCTTTGACAGTCAGATTTCTTAAAGGAATTTCGACTCTTTTTCCAACAGCGACTTGCGATTGAAGTTCTTGAGGAACAGAGTAATCGAGCGCTTTTTTTAAGTTGTGATCGAGATAGACGCTTACGAAGAGAGGGTCTGACATAGAGCTTTCCAAAGGGATTTTTTGAGAAGGGGATCTTTTAGATAGAGTGAGAGATCGGGTAAAAGAAACAGAGGAATATTGCCGAGTAAACGCTTTTTTTGCGAGGGAAGTTCTTTATAATGGCGCATTAGATTGGAAAGTTGCCAAAGAGTGTAGTCGCAGCTAATGATCCATTTTAGATCAGGGCTCGATAAAAAGGCGTTCCACTGATCTTCCTTTTCAATGGTTTCTGCGTGAATGAGTCGAGCCGGTCCAAAATAGATGTCGATTGCCTTTGAAAGAGAGATGAGAATTTCTTTTTGGGTGTCGGGTTCGCTGAAGTAGAGGATGGAAATAGGAGCTACTTGATTTTTCGTTTTCCAGCGATTGGCGATTTTTTTCGCCTCCTGGTCGTTTGGAATTTCATGGATGATTGGCATTTGCGGCGCGATGCGCTGCAATAGGGATCTTACAGTGGTGAAATTAGGGATTGCTGAGCCTTCCTTGGATTCTTTACTGATCCACGATGGTGGAGGGTTTTTGGCAAGTGGAGGTTCTATTGGAGTTGCGCTGATGGGCGGCGGTGTTTGGACAATAGAAGGAAGGGGTTTTAATGGTGGGGGTGTTTGGATTTTTGGTGGTTCCGGATATGTG
>CAYVDU010000148.1:0-1542 GCA_964450765.1 uncultured bacterium
ATGCGTTGTCATGTAGCAGCAACGATTGTGGAAGAAGGCGCCATTGCATTGCCTGCTCGACGTTTCTTTCAATTAGTACGAGAATTAACAACATCTCAAATTAAAATCAGTAGCCAAACAAGCGAAAGCGCAGAAATCACCACAGGAAGTTCGGTATTTAAAATTCACGGAATGAATAAAGCTGAATTTCCTCACTTTCCTGATGTAAAAGGACCTCTTTCTTTCACAATATCGCACCGTCTCTTAAAAGAAATGCTTTCTAAATCTGTTTTTGCGGCAGCTCGTGAAGATAGCCGTTATACTTTAAATGGCGTGCAACTTCAAATTTCTAAACAAAGAGTTACTTTTATTGGAACAGATGGCAAAAGACTTGCAAAAGTAGTCTCTTCGATTGAAATAGACGCCTCTGTTCAAGGAAGTTATGTTGTTTCTTTAAAATCCGTAGAAGAAATCTCAAAAATGCTTGACGACAGTGATGCTCAAGTTCAAATCTCTTTATCTCAAGATAAAATTTCCGTAGAAAATGGATCTACTCTATTGGTTGCAAAGTTATTAGCCGGCCAATATCCGGACGTTGAACGCGTTATTCCTTCAAAATTAGTTCATCAATTCTCAGTTCATCGAGAAGAATTAATGCTGCTTTTAAGACAAATATCGTTATTTACTTCAGACACTAGCCATTCAGCTCGCTTTAGTTTTGAAAATGGACAATTACACCTCTCAGCTTCCAGCGCGGAAATTGGGGAAGGAAAAGTAAGCATGCCTGTAGATTACGCCGGCGAGAGACTGGACATTGCTTTTAACCCTCATTTTTTTATTGATATCTTACGCCACAGCAAAGATGAAACCGTAAAACTTGGACTCGTTGATTCTCACAACCCCGGGTTGATTACAGATTCTACAAATGCTTTATTTGTAATTATGCCCATGAGAATTTCAGAATTATCAGAAAAGAAAGAGGCGGCATCTGTTTCTTAAGAACCTATATCTTAAGAATTTTCGCAATTACGTAGAAGCGGAAGTTTCTTTTGGTCCATTTCTGAATGTTATTTTTGGAACTAACGCGCAAGGGAAAACAAACCTTTTAGAGGCAATCTCTTTAATTGCTACGGGAAGGTCTTTTCGCACTCAAAAACTAAGCGAGATCATACGCGATGGAAGTTCCTTTTTTTACATAGAAGCTGAAATTCTCCGAGATGGAGTCATTCAAAAAGTAAAAATCACTTTCGATGGGAATGTCCGCAAGCTTCAACTCAATGCTAATGAATATACAACCTTCTCCCCTCTATTGGGATCATTTCCTCTGGTTTTATCAACTCCTGAAGATATTGATCTAGCAACAGACGCTCCGGCAGTCCGACGACGATTTTTAAACCTTCATTTAGCGCAAAGCAATCCCTTATATGTACATCATTTTTCTCGATTTTGGCATGCCATGAAACAAAGAAATTTGCTCTTAAAATCTAAAAAACTAGAAAGCATCGAATGTTGGGAAAGTGCAATGGCATCGTCAGCAGAATATCTATCTAAAGAGCGCCAAAG
>CAYVDU010000148.1:1552-4277 GCA_964450765.1 uncultured bacterium
TTGAGCAACTGCAAAAACCTTTAAAAACCGAACATTACTGTCTAACACTGAATCAAGAATCTGCCGAAATCAAATTTCAATCTACCTACCCATCATCTAGCGCTTTATATCAAGAAATTTTGCAAAAAATGCGCAAGAAAGAACAAGATTTAGGATTGACGCTACAAGGACCTCATCGAGATGATCTTACATTTTTAATTCAGTCAAAACCTGCCAAGCTTTTTGCCAGTGAAGGGCAAAAAAAGACTCTCATTACAGCCCTTCGCCTAGCTCAGTGGAAACATTTTGCAGCACAAATAAACGTCCACCCATTGATGGGGATTGATGATTTTGGCGGAACGCTAGACCCCTATCGACAACAATATTTGAAAGACTCCCTTAAGTCTATGGGACAAGTGTTCATTACAACACCCACAACTCATGCTCATTTTCCTGACGCCCATTATCTTGGTATAGACCAAGGGAAAATATGCAGCTCTGAAATTCATAGAGTCGTTTAGAAACTGATCCTTGAACATCAGCATTAGACCTCTTTCGAAACTTAGACTTCGTCGTGTTTGGGGATTATTTTGGCCGATTAGTCGTTTAAATCATATTTGATAGTTTCTGGCTGCGCCAAAGCGTCAAAAATCGGCCAAAATAATCCACAAACGCGACAGAAGCTAAATTTCGAAAGAGGTCTATTTATCTTGTCATATTGAAATTTTTATGATACAAATTTCCATTTTAATGAAGAGTTAGAGGTTCTATGTTTGATTTCCCCACGGTTCATGTACAACAAATTCAAAATACGATGTCTGTTTGCGCTTCCATTATTAAGATCCCTGCTGATCAGCGTAAAACTGATTCTTATCAAGATTTAGTCTGTACAGATCAAGATCAGTCTACTATTTACGAAATCATCACCACTCTAGCTGAAAATGGGAAAATTTCACTATTACTCAAACAACATCACCTAAAAAGTTTGGGAAGTCAAATCAACCATGTTCACCCTCTAAAATTTCTTTCCACGATTGTCACCAATCCTCGATTGAGAGAATGTCTTGTTGATATTTTTGATGACTACTTCAAAAGAAATGGATTCATGGATGGTATTGGGCCTTCTTTAACACGCGAAGCTGAAAAAGGAAAACTAGGAGCCTATATCAATGACTTTGCAGCAGAAGTCAAGGCGCAAAGAGAAAACATCGATTCATTTTTTCAGAAACAAGATTGGGAAGGCCTTGTTCGTTTTTTTCTTTCTCATTAGAAGCGTGAAGAATCAGTCTCAAGCGGCATTGTATTAGATGAATACTATGCCCCTTTTAAAAAACGCAAAGTGCGTATTATTAATTCAATACAATGCACTTTTGCGTTTTTTGCAATTTGGCGCTTTGAACTCGCCTATAGTGGATTAAATTATAAATTCAACAGCTTTCACGCTAGCCAAAATATGCAATTTATAATTTAATCCACTATAAAAGCCGATTCTTCAATGTTATTTCTCAGAATTGGTGTAACACTCTTCTTGCATGAGATTGAAAAGTTTCGGGCGTTACAATTTTTGCTCCCATCATTTTTTGCAAATAGACGGCACTTTCTGATTCCCAATTTGGAATCCCTTTTAGTAATTCTTCTTGGGAAAGTTGGTTATTTTTCGCCTTAGCTTCCGAATGAATCCAAACCTCTCCAGTGCTTACAGCCATAAGTTCCATTGCAGTTTGACCACCTGACCTCGAACATGTCAAATTGCTTCGATGAAATACTGTTGCAATCACATCATCATCCTGAAATGAAAAAGGAATCACCGAAAAATGACATGGATAGTCTTTTTCCTCTTGAACACTTTGAATCACTTTTTGAAAAAGAGAACCTTTGTTTGAATGAAATTCTCCACAAAAAACAAATAAACAAACAGCGTTATTGGGATGTTCCTTGACGATCTTTATAAACTCTTTTACGTAGTTGACTGTAGCCGAATTCGCTGGCTGGGATCCTAATAAAAGAGTTGCCACCTTCATATTTTCAGGGATTGTAAATTGGAGAACTTCCTTATGAGTTGTTGCTGTAATAGATCCTCTTTGACTAATGCGTAAGATCGATTCGACTTCCATCTGACTCTTACAATGAATCGATATCTTTTGATTGCCTCTTGTTCTCGGTTTCCCTTGCAATTTCTTAAAAGATTGACGAACGTTTAGTCCTTCATAATGAATATCTTGATTCGATAATCCACAATTCTTCTGCCAAAAATCATCTAATGTTTGAGTTCCTTCTAAAAGAGGAGCTATTGTTTTCAAATGTAAAAAATGTTTGTCTCTTCGGGACAATCTTTTAATCGGCCCAAAAAAGTGAGTCGCTTTATTTGTGGGCAAATCTACGATAATTTTTTCCAAATAAACATTTTTCGCTTTTCTATAGTTGAAAAAACGGATTGCTTTTAAAATTGCGGAGGTGCAAAGATTTTGAGTGTCAATGACTTGATCTATATTTTCACGAAATAAAATTTTCAATGTTCTGGCGAAAATAAATGGCCAACACATGTAATCAAAAATTCTCTGAGAACCGCAATAAAATGTAATCGACTTTACATCGCCTTTTTGCTGAGCTTTATTGTATGAAGACGTACAAAATTGACCAAATCTTTTCCCAACCCAGTCTTTCAAAACATCTTTTTTTATAATTTGCAGGTTAGGATGTTGTATTTTTAATTGCTGTTCCTTGGCAATTGCAGCTTGCAATAACC
>CAYVDU010000149.1:0-4222 GCA_964450765.1 uncultured bacterium
GGGGAACTCATAGAAGGAGAATATTGACAACGTTCTACCTCAAGAGAAATCGCTGCAGGAGATCCAAGCACAAGTATAAGCTCCATTCCTGATCCACTCATCGATTCTCTACGAGCATCACTTCCTGTAGTTAAGAGAGCCCCTTGAAAATCATCTCCCAAAGCTTGATTGAAAATATCTCTAATCCTTTCAAACTTTCTCTCTTGATGGGTCTCCAACCGTGTATAATAAGCTGCACGAGGAGATCTTAAAGGGGACCCAGAGATTTCTGCGGAACTAACTAAAGACATATAATTTTTCAATGTAAACAATAGTATTATAACACCTCACAACAAATCGATCGACTCTTAAAATAATTTCTTTACAATTCATAAAAAACAACCACATCTGATATAGTGGATTCAATTACTTCCGAGAAAACCGAGAATAAAAATGGCTCATCCAGATCTAATTGCGGCTCAAAAATTAGCGTACGAACCAAATCACATTTTAATCAGTCATCTCATTAAAGAAGAGGAAAGCCAAGAATATGGAGCGTTCACGCTCGAAATAAATCACAGACGAATCAAATTTCGAGTCGCAAAAATCACACCTACAAAAACGGGACAATTTGTGACCCTATGGAAGCGCATTGAAAAAGGGCCTATTCTGCCCTACGATATGGACGATCCAATCGACCTATTTGTCATTAGCGTTCGCACTTCTCAGCATTTTGGACAGTTTGTATTTCCAAAAACCGTTCTATGCGAAAAAGGCATTGTATCCAAGAACAGACAAGGAGGCAAACGAGCGATACGACTCTACCCTCCATGGGATACACCGGACAGTAAACAGGCAAAAAACACTCAAATGTGGCAACGTCTATATTTTTTCGAAATTCACCCCACCCCACGCGCCGACAGCCATATTCAAGCATTATTCCGATAAAGATTCAAAAATCGGATCAGTATAATCTCACCTGAAAACCGATTCTCGACTCATTTCTAATATCAGAAAAAATGGGGCAAAACCCTAAAAACAGACGATCTTAAAACTTAAATTTTATTCTGTTTGTTCTGCTTTTTTTCCTGTTTTTTTTGCTTACGTTCTTTAGGTGTTAATGTAGGTTTTTTCTTTTCATCTTTACGATGCTTTACAATTTCTTTCGTCATAAATCCCTTTGTTGAATCGAAAAGACTCTCACATCAAGAATCTTCATCTTTGTCAAAGATCAAACTTCCCGCATCTAACAGACAGAGCCTCTATACCGAAAATGATTCACTTTCTTCGACATAAAACATCCTAACACACTTCAATTCCAAACGGAAGACAAACTATTATATACCCGCTCTTGTTGAAAGTTCTCTTTATTTTTCTTTTTTGTGCCCATCTATCTTCCTCTTTTCTCCTCGTGTTAATCCTTACCCGATCGAAATAAAGAACTTTCTACTAAACAAAATCCAAAAAGTCATTATTGGAATTTGCATTGAAAAAATAAAAAGCACAAGAAATAATACCCACCATCTCATTCAAAACGATTTTAAAATGAACTGCTAAAAAGAGACAAAAAATGGATAAAGAAAAAATTAAAAATGAATTGATATTACCTCGCTTTGAGAAAAACGAAGAGTTAGTAGGCTTTTTTTTCGCTCACAGCCCTCCTTCAATAGGTTGGTTTTTCTTAATCAATGGATTCGCATCTTTACTCTCCCGATATTATTATATTGCAATTACAAATCACGGAATGCATCTCCATGAAATTGGTTTATTTGGAGTAGGGAAACCAAAAACATACGATTTCTTTTCTTGGGATAAAGTTGTGGAAATAAAAATTGGCAAGAGATTCCTGCAAACCCCGCTTGAAATCATTTTTTCAAACAAAAAAAAACTAACTCTTAAAGCACAGAATAGAGGCATTGAGAAATACGCGAAAAAATTAGACGATAAAACAATAGAGTTCCTACTCTTGAAATCGAAGAAAAATAAAGAATCAGTTTTTAAACAAGATTGAGACCTGTTTTTTGGGGAGGGAGACTTCTTTTGGACACGATAGAAGGACTTATTCAACAATCCAAATCAATGGCACAGAATTAAATTCATCTTATTAAAAATAATACACTTTTTAATAAATTTGAAAAATACTTTACATACAAAAATAACAAATATAATAGATCTTACACAAATATATACAGGTATACTTATGATTCACGCCGCAATTTTATTATCTTTTATTCTAGGCATTCTTACTCCCTCAGCTCAACCTACCCCCTATGTAGCATACCACAAAGACAATATTGCTGAGAAAAGAACAACAAACGTCGCGTCAAAGTATTCGGTTTTAACATTAAATGCCTGCATGATGGATGGAAATCTTCCCACTCAATATGGTGGTATGACCGAGACAGAGCACAGAATCGACCGATTGGCTGGATTTATTTTGAACGAAAATCCTGATATTTTCCTTGGCCAAGAGCTCATGTTAAATTCCGGCCAGCAACTTTACGATCGATTAAAATCTGATTATAACCATGTATGGGTCGGCATCGGAAAAATTCCCGGGAAAGAACAAAGTGGTTTGTTCGTTGCTACAAAAAATCTCCCTGTAACTGAACCTCAGTTCATTCCATTTCCTGATGATATCCAAGTCGATAAAAAGTATTTCCCAAATCAAACCCGTTTTATCGAGAGGGGCTTTGTGTGCTTAAATTTTGGTAATTTTTGGATTGTCAATACACACCTTGAAGCTGGAAGTGACAAATATCAAGGACCCTCGCATCGAGCCAATCAATTAACATGCATTACTGCTTATATGGATCAGGTGGCAGAAGGTAAGCCATACATCTTAGCCGGTGATTTAAATATCATGCGTACAGGCAAAGTCAATGACGAATACACACATTCGATCATCCATGAAGAATACTACGATTTTCGAACGGTGCACTATCCATCTGTTGATAAGACAACGTATACTTGTACAAATTATTTCACAGAACTGGCAAATAATCGCCCAATACCTACCCAAGAAGAAGAGTTAGACGAAATCGACGATTATTTTCTGATTCGAAGACCTTTTGAAAGCAGTTTTCTCAATCTTCAAGTTGAGCTAATTGACACCTACGATACAACAAAGCCAAGAGAATCAGCCATTACAGATCATAAAGCTTATAAAGCTACATTTCAGATGACTCCATAACAGCTCCCTTCAAACCCGATTCGCTTTGCTCAACTGTTCCTCGAGAAAAACCATGTTTTTTCTCTTTTTGTAAAACTACACCCTTTTATAGTGGTTTCAATGAAAAATTGCATAGTTTGGCTGTGCCAAAGCGCCGAATTTCAACGATCGCAAGTTGTATTGTATTGAGTTAATACTATACAACTTGCGATCGTTGAAATTCGGCAGCTTTCGCACTTGCCAAACTATGCAATTTTTCATTGAAACCACTATATCTAAAAAAGGTTCTACAGTGTATGTCTATAGTCTAAAACTTTTTTCTTAAATCTAGTCAACAAGTCATAGATCAAGCATACATCACGTCAAATCTTGAATTTAGTATTTCGGAACTTGAAATTGGATGAAAAACAAAACCTGATTCTAGAGGTGAAAGAGCCATTTATGACCCTGATGGGGATCAAAAACGGCTCTATTCGTCCGATTAATTGCCGGTGACCGGACTCGAACCAGCACTCTATTGCTAGAAGTAGATTTTGAGTCTACCGTGTCTACCAATTTCACCACACCGGCGAAAAATAAAAAGATGCAGTATAAGCAACGAACCTCTTAAACAAAAGAAAAAAAACTACCACCCCTTAGCATAACCTTTATTGGCTCGATTCCAATCATAGATCACCTTCTCTTGCTTCTCCCGATCAAAACGAACCTGAATCGTAATGTATGGATAGGGGTGCCGGTTGTCAAAATTCCTTCCCTCATCCTTTTGATGGATCTTGATGTAGATTTCTTTATTCAACCAGGGCTGAATCGCAACATGCGCATCCGGTTTATCATAGCGAGAAAAGACTTGATAGTCCTTTTTCCCAGCATAGACGGCTTCTTCTTGATAATATTGCTGCAGCAAATCAATAACATCTTGAGGGTGATCTTCCAGCCCCTGAACATAAAAATCGACCTCGGCTCCGATCTGATGCTTCGAAACACGATTCTCTTTAGAAGGTTCTACATACGCATTATGCAAAGGACATCGATGACCAGACGTAATCACCACCTTCTTCCCTGTTTTATTTT
>CAYVDU010000150.1:0-4165 GCA_964450765.1 uncultured bacterium
CAAGGAATCCCTGCGATTGTGATTGGGGCCGGGCCTTCGTTAGAAAAATATCAAAAACTTTTACCTGCATTTAAGGAGAAGGCCCTTTTATTTGCGGGAGGCTCTGCTCTTTCTAGAATTGGATTTATTCCTCATTTTGCAGCAGCATTAGATAAAGAACCTCTTTCTTGTAGTTCTTCTATGAATAGCTGTTTTTGTTTTCCTCCTCGCGTGCATCCGGAGACTGTAGCGCTGATGAAGGGGGATCTTTTGCAAGTGCCGGATAGTCATCTTTCATTTTTAAATTGGTTAATGGGTGAAGAATCTCTTTTTGAAAGTGGCTGGACGGTTGGGACTTTTTTAGTGGCAATGGCTCAGTTTCTGGGGTGCAATCCCATTGTTTCTGTGGGTATGGACTATTGTTATTCGGACGGAAAAAAATATGCTTTTTCCGAAAAATCTTCTAAAAATGATCTTGTTTTGTTCGATGGTCAACCGACTCAAGAAGATTGGGTGATGGCGATTTCATGGCTGAAAGAATTTCAACAAAAGCATCCGAAAACTCGGTTTTTGACTGCAACAGGAGATGGTATTTCTTATTTTGACTCCATAGCCTTAGAAGATGTCAACTGGAAGATCCAAAATCATCTAGATGAGAAAATACAGAGTCGGATTCAATCTCTGCCACTGGTTCAGATGCGATGGGATCTTTGGGAAGAGAGCTTGGTTCGAGTGCAGGGTCAATTAATGAGTGGAGAATCTTTGGATGAAGAGGAAGCGGCGTATCAGTATCTTTTACATCCTCTTTGGCAACTTTGGAAAGTGATTTTCCAAAGAGAATTAGAGCTTGATCCCTCTTCTTTGCAAGAGAAAATGCAAATGCATCAGAGATTTTTTTTTCATACCATTATACAGCAGCATTTGAACGTTCTATGATACGAAAGTTTTATTACGACGATGAGTCTCTTTATGCAATTTGTCAGTTCGAAGAGGGAAAAAAAGAGGGTCTTCAGCAGTTTTTCTATCCGAATGGCATTTTAAAAACGAAAGAATGCTATCAAGAGGGTCTTTTACATGGAGTAACCGAGCTTTACTGGGAAAACGGGCAAATCAAAAGGCAAATTGATTTTGATCGGGGATTTCGCTCAGGGTTTGATCGGATGTGGAATGAGTTTGGCGTCCTTGTGGATGAAGGATTTTATAGAAAGGGAAAGCCAGACGGATCCCATCGTCGTTTTAATGATCAAGGGGGCCTCATTGAAGAAATTGTCTATTGGACTCCATCTAAGTTTGATTATCGAGCTTGGGATCAGGATGGGACTCTTCGTGTGGAAGGGGTCTGGGAAGACGATATTCGGTATCGAGAAAGAAATTGGGACTTATTATCCCAAGTATGGAAAGAAAAATGGGGCAAGCTTGTAGGCAGTGATGTTGTCTTTCATGAGGAAGAAGAGCCAAAAATAACTGTTGATAAGGCGATTTCTTTAAAAGATCCAGCATCTGAAGAAGCCTACCGCATGAATCTTGGGTCTTTGATGGAGAGATTTAAGTCTCTTGCATTGATGGTTCCTTCATTTTCTTATGCATTCAAAGAGTATGAGAGTCTTCCAGATGTTGAACTTGGCAAAGCAGAAGGGATTTATATTTATGGTCTTGGGAATGGAGCTCCCTATTTTCAAATGCAGCAGTGGTTGCACGCGGATCCGAAGAGACGGCTAATTTTTCTTGAAGATGATCCTGAAGCTTTTGTGTCTTTATTGCATTTTTCTGAAAATCAATCACTCATCTCTGACTCCCAAGTACATTTGCAGTTATTTTCTAGAAAGGATTTTGATTATGAGTCTTTAACAAAAGCATTTCCTCTTCATCGAATAGAGATTCTATCTTTAGCTTCAAAGCCTAAAAGTGTTTATCAATCATTAAAAATGAATCTTTTGAAGAAAACAGCTCTTTCTTTTGCCATCCATTTGGATCGATTGCATGGAGATCAGCCATTTTTTAATTTCATGCATAATGTAAAACGTCTTCCAACTTCTTTTTATGCGAATCGACTTAAAGGCTGCTTTGAAAATGTTCCTGCGATGATTTGTGGGGCAGGACCTTCTTTAACGGAGGCGATTCCGTATTTAAAAGATTTTCAGAATCGTGGACTCTTGATTGCAGGGGGGTCGACGATTGCAGCGCTCAGTAGCAAAGGGGTTCCTCTTCATTTTGGAGTGGCGGTAGATCCTAATTTGGAAGAATACCGTCGGTTTAAAAGCAGTTTTGCATTTGAGACTCCCATTCTTTATTCCACAAGAGTGCATCCTAAAATCTTTCAGACGTGCAATGGTCCTTTTGGGTATATGAGAAGTGGTATTGGAGGGATGTTAGAACTTTGGATGGATGAGGCGCTGTCATTGAATGATCCTTTCATTGGCGAAGATCTTTCTTCTGATGCGGTTTCTGTGACAAGCAGTGCTGTTGCCTGGGCTGTTTTTTTGGGGTGCAATCCTATTTTTTTGAGTGGTGTTGACTTGGCGTATTTGAATCGCAAACAGTATGCAGAAGGAGTTGGAATTGATGATGAAATCTCTTTTTCTTCTTTAGATTTGGAAAAGTGCGCAGCGGACCGCATTTTAAAAGGGAAAAATTACCACAATAAGCAGGTGATGACAGCGACTCGTTGGAAGATGGAAAGATCTTCCTTGTCTCATTTTGCCAAGAAAAACAAGCATATTCAATTTTTTAATACGGGTGCTTTTGGACTTTCCATCCCTAACATTCCTTTTCTTTCTTTAGAAGATGCAAAACGTCAATATTTGCATCAAGAGATCGATCTTCAGATGCGAGTACAAAAGCAAGTGGCGATTGCATCGATATCGAAAGATGCCAAGGGACTGATTGATTCTAAGCTAAATGATCTCAAAATGAGTTTAGAGAGGGTGGTTGAACATTTGTCTGTGTTGGTTGGAAAGAAAAAGGGATCAAAAGCTCTTTCTGAAATTGAGATAGTCGATGAAGAGGCCTTTTCTTTGTTTTTTTATGATGTTGTAGATATTTTGCATAAAGAGGGTGTTGTAGATGCCCATTTATCTACGAAAAATAAATGGGAAAAATGTTTGCAGATGGCTGAAAAGTATCGTTCTCATTTTGGCAGGAATCCGATGTTTATGTAGTAGTCGATGTATCTTTTTAGGATTTTTGCATCGATTTTAGGACATTGGATGCGAGATTTTTTTAATGCGGCATGTAGATGTTTTGATGAAAAACGCGTTTGATGAAGGGGCTTTGAAAAGTCAGTATCCGATAAAAGAGACGCAAGCGCTTGTAGCTGGGAATCTTTTGTTTTTATGGATTGAGAAATTAAGAGATTTCTCCAGGAAATAAAATCGATCCATTTGAGGGGATATCCCAAATTTTGTAAAAATTTGAAAATGTCCGTGTAGGCAATGGAATAAGGACTTATTACATGAAATTGAGAATTGATCCACTCAGGTTTCGTTGAGATTTCATAGATTGCTTTGCAAATGTAGTCTACTGGAGTCAAATCATCATAGAGTTCACTTTTGGGAGCTTTTTTGAGTTTGATGGAGGCTTGGATGATCCTCCATAAAAAATCTTCTGTGGGTCCGGATCCGATGCGAGAGTCTCCTCCAACGCGAGGCAGCCGAAAAATCGTACAAGGAAGGCCTCTTGATCTTGCGATGAGTGTGAGTTTTTCTGCAATCCATTTACTTTCTATGTATCCATTGGATAGTTTTTTACTTTCATTGATATTTGCATCTTCCGAAATGGGTTCTTTTTTGATGTCTTCTAGTACGGCAAGAGAGGAGATGAAATAAAGGGGTTTGAGACGATGCGTACAAGCAAGTCTTAAAATTTCTTGGGTGCCAAGGACATTGGCGTCTTTGTGCTGTTCATACGACATGGCATGATTGACAAAAGCCCCGATATGGAAAATGGAATCGATGTTTTTTCCAAGAGTTTGAAACGTAGATTCTCCGAGGCCTAAAAGGGGTTTATCTAGAGATCCTGCAAGGATTGTGATTCTTTTTTCATATCCAGGTTTCCAGATGAGATATGCTTTGGATGTATTGATAAGCCGCAGGAGTGCATCTTCTTTAGATTCCCCTCGTACAAGGCAGAAGATTTTAGCTTTTGTCTTCTCGATAAGTTCTTTGAGAAAAAAAGATCCGACAAGACC